>DATLFN010000059.1 GCA_035540975.1 Acidimicrobiales bacterium | reverse complement strand
ACGGCCAACGCGTCGGTCAAGGCCGGCGGCGACATCGTCAAGGCCGTCGACACCCAGATCACCACCGCCCGCGGCGTGGTGGCGACCCAGGGCGACGCCGTGCTGTCGGCGCTGACCCAGGTGCGCACCAACCTGCCCGCCGCCATCACGGCGTCGGTGAGCGGCGGCGGCGAGACCACCGTCTCCCCGGCCGTCCCCTCGACCAGCACCGGCGTGTCGGCGAGCGGCTCGGCGAGCGGCTCGCTGAACGGCTCGGCGTCGACCACGCCGGCGTCGGCCAACCTGGTGGGCTCGGCGACGGGCTCGGTCAGCGCCCTGCTGGGCGGCAAGTAGCACCCCCCGCAGCTCCACCGACGGCGGCCCCCAGGGGCCGCCGTCGGCGCGCGTGGCGACTCACGCTCATTTGCGGCCATGCCTCGCCGGTGAGTCTGCGATAGAGGCTCGGCGGCGCTGAGCATTGGGGGCCCGGGCGGCGCTCGCGCTGGGACCGGTCCCTCGAGGTGGCCCAATTCACGCGGTGCAGCGGGTGAGGACCGCTGGCTAGGCCATCCTCGCTCGAGCGGTCGGCGCACGCACCGAAATAATCGACCGTGACGTACCGAAATAGTCTAAGATCCTTGAGCACTACGTTTCGCCCTTCGTCCCGGTGGGCACCGCAGGAGCACAAAGGTCCTGTGCCGCAGACCCCGGCACCTCCCCTAACGGATTAGCGACAATGGAGGAGGCGGGTAATGGTCGGCTGTGCGGCGATCAGGCGGGCCCTGAGTGGCTCCTCTACGCCGGAGACTCGTCGATGACGCCGGGGGCGAGGACAGCACAGGACGTGGATGCGGCGGCCGCAGGCGGTGTCGGCCTCGACTCGGCGTCGAGGCCCTTCCTCGTCCACTTCCTCTACGCCGTGGTTGCGGTCTCGGGGCTGGCCCTGGCGCTGGAGGTGGGTGACGGGACCACAGCGGCCAAGACCTTGAGCGACCTGTCCTTCCTCGTCGCCCCCGGTGTCGCCGGCTGGGCGTGCCTGCGGCGTGCCCGCAGCCAAGCCGACGACGAGGCGTCGTGGCGGTGGATGGGGGGATCGTGCCTGCTGTGGGCGGCGGGCGGCGCGGTGTGGGCCTTCGACGGCGTGACCCGCGACCATGATTACCCCTTCCCGTCCCTGGCCGACGTCGGCTTCCTCGGCTACGCCGTGCCCGCCGCCATCGGGCTGGTGGGCCTGCGCAGCCCGGCGCTGCCGGGGCGCTTTCGGCTGGCAGGGACCCTCGACGCCGCCGTCATCGCCGCCGCCGTCCTGTTCGTCAGTTGGGCCACCGTGCTCGGCGACCTGTACGCAGCCCCGGTGGACAGCCGGCTCGAACGCGTCGTCGGTCTGGCCTACCCCGTGGTCGACGTGGCGATGGTGTCGCTGGTTCTGGTTCTCGGCATGCGCAGGCCGGCCGGCTGCCGCCTGCCGTGGCTGGTGCTCGGCGCCGGGTTCGCCACCTTGGCCGTCAGCGACAGCCTCTACGTCGAGCGGGTCCTCTCGGGCGGCTACCAAGGGGGCCACCTGTTCGACGTGGCCTGGAGCATCGCCTTCGCCCTGGTGGCCCTGGCCGCCACCGCACCGGGACGGCCGGCGCCGCCAGGCGAGGGCCGCCTCACGCTCACCCAGGAGCTGCTGCCCTATCTCCCGGTCCTCGCCGCCCTGGCCGTCGGCGCCACCCTGCCGGTGTCGCTGTCGGACCGCCCCTTCCTGTTCTGGAACGGGCTCATCCTCCTCGCCCTCCTCGCCGTGCGCCAGGTGGTCGTCGTCTCCAGGAAGATCGCCCTGGCCGACGATATGGAGCGGCGGGTCGCCGAGCGTACGGCCGAACTCGTCGGCGAGCGCGAGTTCCTCGCCGCCGTGCTGGAGAGCCTGGAGGAGGGGGTGGTGGCCTGCGACGGCGACGGCGTGCTCACGGTGTTCAACGACGCCACCCGCCGCCTGCACGGGCTGCCGGCGGAGCCGATCCCGGCCGAGGAATGGGCGCGGCACTACAGCCTGCGCCAGGCCGACGGGGTGACGCCGCTCACCACCGAGCAGATCCCCCTCCTGCGGGCGCTCGCGGGCGAGCTCGTGCACGACGAGGAGCTGGTGATCGCCCCCGAGGGCGGCCGCCACCGCCTCGTGCGCTGCACCGGGCGCGCCATCGCCGGGCCCGACGGGGCCCAGCTGGGAGCGGTGGTGGCCATGCACGACATCACCGACCGCCGCCGGGCCCAGCTCGACCTGGAGCACCAGGCCTTCCACGACGCCCTCACCGGCCTGGGCAACCGGGCCCGCTTCGACGCCGGCGTCACCGCCATGCTCCTGCACGCCCAGGCCGAGCGCAGGCCCCTGGCGGTCGTGCTGGCCGACCTCGACGACTTCAAGCGGGTCAACGACAGCCTCGGTCACGAGGCCGGCGACCTCCTCCTGGTCGAGGTGAGCAGGCGCCTGCGAGGGTGTGTGCGCGACGGCGACCTGTCCGTGCGCCTCGGCGGCGACGAGTTCGTCTTCGTGCTGCAGAGCTCGACCTCGGCCGACGCGGTGGCGGTGGCGGGGCGGATGCTGGCTGCCCTCGCCCGCCCGTTGGCGGTCGAGGGCACCGAGGTGCTCGTCGACGCCAGCATCGGCATCGTCGGCGACAGCCACGGCAGTGATGCCAAGGAGCTGCTCCGCGGCGCCGACCTGGCCATGTACGAGGCCAAGCACAAGGGCAGGGGCGGCTACGTGGTGTTCGACCCCGCCATGCAGGTCCTGGCCGACGAACGCCTGGCCCTGGAGAGCGAGATGCGGTCCGGCCTGCGGGACGGGGACTTCCGACTCGTCTACCAGCCGGTGGTGAGCCTCTCCACGGGCGTCCTGACGGCCGTCGAGGCGCTCCTGCGTTGGGACCGGCCCGGGCGGCCGCCGATGTCGCCGGTCGAGTTCGTCCCGGTGGCCGAGCGCACGGGCCTGATCGTCCCCCTGGGCGAATGGGTGCTCGCCGAGGCGTGCGGGCAGCTCGTTTGCTGGGACGCATCCACGCCCGAGCACCCCGCATTGTCGGTGGCCGTCAACGTCTCGCTGTACCAGCTCGACCGCCCGGGCTTCACCGACAGCGTCAGGTCGGTCCTGGCCTCGACCGGGCTCGACCCGGGCCGGCTCGTGCTGGAGATCACCGAGAGCGCCCTGCGCGACGACGAGCCCACCGCCGCTCTCCTGGGTGAGCTGCACGGCATCGGCGTGAAGCTGTCCATCGACGACTTCGGCACGGGGTACTCCTCGCTGGCCCGGCTGCGCACGTCGTCGGTGGACTGCGTCATGCTCGACCGCAGCTTCGTGGCCGAGATCGACGGCGACAGCGCCGAGGTGCCTCTCGTGGTTGCCATGGTGGTCATGGCCCATGGACTGGGCCTGCGCACCGTCGCCGAGGGCATCGAGACGGCGGAGCAGTTCAACTACCTCCTGGGCCTCGGCTGCGACGAGGGCCAGGGCTATCTGATGAGCCGACCGGTGACGCCGTGCGCCATCGCCGAGATGCTCGGTACGACCGCGCCGGAACGGAATGCCGCCTCCCCCGGCTGGGCCATCGCGGGCCGGACCGCAGGTAGTCCCGGTGGATGAGGCCCCCGAGCAGCTGTTGGACCGGCTCCGGCGGCCGGTCCACGTGCCGAAGCTTCGCCAAGGGCGCAAGCCCGCAAGACCGGTCAAGTTCAGACACCGGAGTGACGACAATGCGCGGTACCACCTGCCCAGACCCTGCCGGCCCATCGAGCACCTCGCCCCAAAGGAGTTCAGCCATGGTCCACGTCACTGCGCCCGGGCCGGCGCTCCCGTCCGGCCCCGAAGGCCCGGCCGCTCCGCTCCTGCTGGCTGAGGACAACCCGGTCAACGCGAAGGTGGCGGTGGCCATGCTCGAAAACGCCGGGTACCGGGTGGTCACCGTGGTGAACGGCGTCGAGGCCGTGGCGGCGGTGGCCGGAGGGCGCTATGCCGCCGTCCTCATGGATTGCCAGATGCCGACGATGGACGGCTACGAAGCGACGGAGCGCATCCGGGCTGGCGAGCGCAGTGGCCTTCACACGCCGATCATCGCCATGACCGCCGGGAACGGGTCGGAGGACCGGCGACGCTGCTTCAGCGTCGGTATGGACGACTACCTCGCCAAGCCGGTCCAAAGGGAGCATCTTCTGTCGACGTTGTCCCGTTGGACCGGGCCGCGGGACGGCGGGACGCAAGGCTGCCTGGTCATGCCGCTCCCCACCTCCGGGGAGGTTCTCGACGCGGACACCATGGCCGATCTGCGGTCGCTCGGCAGCGAGCCCGGCAGCGCGGGCCTGCTGGAGGAGCTGTTCCAGCTCTTCTTCACCGAGATGACCAGGCGCATCGCGGATCTCCATGAGGCGCTGCGTCGGGCGGACAGCCACTCGGTGGCCTCTGCGGCCCACCTCCTCAAGGGGAGCGCGGCCGAAATCGGGGCCCGCCGCCTGGCGATCGTCTGCTCGGACCTGGTGACGATGGGCGTTGCCGGGCGGCTCGAAGGAGCTGAGACGGTGCTGGTGGAACTGAAAGAGGAGTACGACCTGGTCCGCGCTGCCCTCCGCGCCCAGAATCACGTCGAGAACTCCGACATCGCCGCGGCCCGGGAGCCTCACCGTGCCCACTCACTTTCGGGGGCCCACGAGACGGTCGCCACAGATCTGTGGGCTCTGGCCCGATCGACGCGGGGCTGAGGAGGACCCCCCACGAAGGGTCCGCTGCTCGCCACCGGCGACCGCGGCGTGCGGAGTAGATGCTGGTTCTCCTCCACGATGGATCCCCTGGCAGGGGGCACCGCCGCGGTTCGGCATGTTGGCTCGGCGTTGCTCCTGGACCTTGTAGCGTCGTCACACGAAGCTCCCGCTGACGTCGTCGCTATTGCGTGTCGCCCGGTAGTCGGCGCTTCGGTCCGAGTTGTCTCCAACGGCCAGGGATTCTCAAATATGCCCTTTTTCGTCGCAACCACCGCCAACCGCACTCGTCAGCGTTCCGCGCTCGCCTCCTTCGTCGCCGTGGCCCTGGTGGCGGGAGTGGTTCTCCCCTTGGTGGTCCCCTCTCAGGCGTTGGCCGCCCACGGGACGCTGTCGATCAGCGACGCGTCGCGACCGGAGGGGAACAGCGGGAGCACCGCTGCGACCTTCACCGTGACCCTCTCGGCGGTGGAGACCACCCTCGTCGCCGTGGACTACTCGACGGCGAACGGCACGGCCACCGCCGGCGCGGACTACACGGCGACCAGCGGCACGGTCACCTTCTCTCCGGGCGAGACGTCCAAGACGGTGAGGGTCCAGGTGACCGGGGACACCCTCGACGAGCCCGACGAGACCTTCACCGTCGACCTGGTGAACGCCACCAACGCCACCGTCGCCGACGCCCAAGGCGTCGGCACCATCGTCGACGACGACGACCCGCCGCGGCTGTCCATCGACAACGGCATCCCCAACCCCGCGACCGAATCGGCCACTGGCCCGGTCGCCATCACGTTCACGGCCACCCTGTCGGCTCCCAGCGGGCGGACGGTCACGGCGGCCTACGCCACTGCAGACGACACGGCCAGCGCGGGTACCGACTACACCGCCACCAGCGGCACGCTCACCTTCACCCCGGGCCAGACGAGCGCGACGGTCACCGTCGCCGTGCTCGACGACGCCACCGACGAGAACAACGAGACGTTCTTCGTGAACCTCTCGGCACCGGTCAACGCCACGATCTCGGACGCCCGGGGCGTGGGCACCATCGTCGACGACGACGGGCCTCCTGCCCTGTCGATCGGCGACGCGACCGTGAGCGAAGGGAACGCGGGGACCACGAACGCCGTGTTCACGGTGACGCTCGCCCCGGCCAGCGCCAAGCCGGTCACCGTCGGGTACTCGACGGCCAACGGTACGGCGACGGCCGGCAGTGACTACACCGCCACGTCGGGCACGCTGACCTTCGCTCCGGGAACGACGACGGCGACGATCAGCGTGCCCGTGCTGGGCGACACCGCCGACGAGCCCGACGAGGTCTTCCGCGTCAATCTCGCCGCCACCGCGACCAACGCCGTGGTGGCCGACGGCCAAGGGTTGGGCACCATCACCGACGACGACGCCGGATCGGTGCTGGCGATCACCGACCGGAGCGCCGTCGAGGGCTCCGCCGGCGTCACCGCCTTCACGTTCACCGTCTCGCTCACGCCCGCCAGCGCCCAGACGGTGACCGTGGCCTACGCCACGGCGGACGGTACCGCCGTCGCCCCCGCCGACTACGTGCCCACGAGCGGCGTGCTCACCTTCACCGCTGGACAGACCTCCAGGACGGTCACCGTCGATGTCGTCGGTGACCTCGCGGCCGAGCCGAACGAGAGCTTCTTCGTGGATCTCTCCGTACCCGTCAACGCCACCATCGGCGACGACCGGGGTGAAGGGACGATCGTCAACGACGACGGTCCCCCGTCGAGCCTGTCGATCGGCGACACGACCGTGACCGAAGGCAACACGGGCACGGTCAACGCATCGTTCACCGTCACCCTCTCCCCCTCCGCCACCCAGACCGTCACCGTCGGTTATTCGACGTCGAACGGGACTGCCGTCGCCCCGGCCGACTACGTGGCGGGAGCGGGCACCCTGGTCTTCGCGGCGGGCGACGCCACCAAGGTCGTGACCGTGGCCGTCAACGGCGACGTCCTCGACGAGGACGACGAGACGTTCTTCGTGAACCTCGTCGCGCCCGTCAACGCCTCCATCGGCGACGGCCAGGGGCAGGCGACGGTGACCGACGACGACGCCCCGCCGTCGCTGTCGATCAGCGACGCCGCCGTCGTGGAGGGCGACCTGTTCACCACCAACGCCACCGTCACCGTCACCCTGTCGGCGGCCAGCGGGCGCACCGTCACCGTCGCCTACGCCACGGCCGACGTCACGGCCACGGCCGGGAGCGACTACACGGCGACCTCGGGGACGCTCACCTTCGTCGCCGGGGAGACCACCAAGAGCGTCTCCGCGGCCGTGGTCGGCGACTCGGTGGACGAGGCCGACGAGACGTTCACGGTCGACCTGTCCGGGGCGGTCAATGCCAGCGTCGCCGACGCCCAGGGCCAGGTCACCATCACCGACGACGACGCACCTCCGTCCATCACGGTGAACGACGCCTCCCTCGCCGAGGGCGACGCCGGGGTGACGACCGCCCCCTTCACCGTCACCCTCTCGACCGCCAGCGCCCGCACGGTGACCGTCGCCTACGCGACTGCCGCCGGTACGGCAACGGCCGGCAGCGATTACACGACGACCTCGGGGACCCTCACCTTCTCCCCCGGGGAGACGAGCAAAGAGGTCGGCGTGGCCGTCGTCGGCGACGTCACCGACGAGCCCAACGAGACCTTCACCCTCGACCTGTCGTCACCCTCCAACGCCACCATCGCCGACGCCCAGGGCGTCGGCACGATCCTCGACGACGACGGCCCGCCCACGCTGTCGATCGACGACGTGACGGTGACGGAGCCGGACGCGGCGACGACCACGGCGGTGTTCACGGTGCGGCTGCTGCCCGCCGCCGTGGCGACCGTCACGGTCGCCTACGCCACCGCCGACGGCTCGGCCACGGCGGGAAGCGACTACACGTCGACCGGTGGGACACTCAGCTTCGCCGCTGGTGAGACGGAGAAGACGGTCAGCGTGCCGGTGGTCGGTGACACCATCGACGAGGCGCAGGAGACCTTCCAGGTCAACCTCTCGGCGCCTTCCAGCGCCACGATCGCCGATGGGCAGGGGATCGGCACCATCGTCGACAACGACGCTCCCTCGATGACCATCGCCGACGTCACCGTTGCCGAGGGCAACGCCGGCACCACGACGGCCACCTTCACCGTCACCCTGTCGGCGGCCAGCACTCAGACCGTCACGGTCGACTACGCCACCGCTGACGACACGGCCAACGCCGGCAGCGACTACCAGGCAGCCACCGGCACTCTCGTGCTCTCCCCGGGCGCGACGACCGGCACCATCAGTGTCGCCGTCAACGGCGACACGTCGAACGAGCCGGACGAGCGGTTCAGCGTCAACCTGTCAGCGGCCGGCAACGCCGTCATCGCCGACAACCAGGCGTTCGCCACCATCACCAACGACGACGGCACGCTGTCGATCGGCGACGTCACCGTCACAGAGGGCAACTCGGGCACGGCGAACGCCGTGTTCACCGTCACCCGGACCGGCACGACCTCCCAGGCCGTCACCGTCGCCTTCGCCACCTCCGACGGGTCCGCACGGGCGCCGGGTGACTACACGGCAACGACGGGCACCGTGAGCTTCGCCGCCTCGGAGTCGACGAAGACGATCACCGTCGCGGTGGCCGGCGACACCCTCGACGAGGACGACGAGACCTTCACCGTCACCTTGTCGGGCGCCACCAACGCCACCATCGGCGACGCAGCCGCGGTTGCGACCATCACCGACGACGACGCTTCGCCCACGATCTCGATCAACGACGTGTCGGTCCAGGAAGGGGCCAGCGGTTCGACCAACGCCACCTTCGCGGTGGTCCTGTCGAGCGTCAGCGGCAGGGCCGTCAGCGTCGGCTACGCCACAGCGAACGGCTCGGCCACCGCCCCGGCGGACTACACGGCGACCAACGGCACACTCAGCATCCCCGCCGGCCAGGCCAGCGGCTCGATCACGGTGCCGGTCCGGGGCGACCTCCTCGTCGAAGGCAACGAGACGTTCAACGTCGACCTCTCCAACCCGGTCAACGCCACGGTCGCCCGTGCCCGGGGGACCGGCACCATTGTGGACGACGACCAGGCACCGATTGCGCCGGCGAGAACGGGCTACTGGCTGGTGGCCTCCGATGGCGGCATCTTCGCCTTCGGCGACGCCAGGTTCTTCGGATCGACCGGGGCTATAACGCTCAACCGGCCGATCGTCGGCTCGGCGGCCACGCCCAGCGGCAACGGCTACTGGCTGGTGGCGTCCGACGGCGGCATCTTCGCCTTCGGCGACGCCGTCTTCCGCGGCTCCACCGGGGCCATCGCCCTCAACCGGCCGATCGTGGGCATGGCAGCGCTTCGCCGGTAGCGTCCGGTCTCAGCGGATCTGCAGGCTCCGGGCCGAGGTGCGCGCTCGGGCCGCGCTGGCCGCCGCGCTCGAGGCGAGCGCCGAGGGTGCCGGCCGTCGTCGTGGCCGAGACCTTCCGGGGCGGACCCACGGATGCGCCCGTCAACCGGCTGCTGAAGGCGGTCGGCCGGGTCGACGTGGCCGACGAGGCGATCGGGCGCACCACCGGGGCAGCTGCTCGGGAGCGCCGCTTCGGCGGCGACCGTCGATGCGTCGTGGTCGCAACGGCCATCGAGGGGGGCGGTGCCGTCATCCTCACGGGCGACGCCGGTCACCTCGGCACCCTCGCTGCCGGCGACCCGCAGGTGATCATCGAACGGTTGTGATCGTCAGCTGGCCCCGGACGGGAAGGTCCATGAGCGGACTCCCCGCAGAGTCCGACTGCCTTGCGGCCTTGGCCGCCGTAGCCGTTGGTGGACCGACCACCGCACCGTCGCCGTCGGCATGCTCGGGGATCCTCGTCGGGCGGGCGTCGGGCGCCTCACCTAGACTGGCCGACCGTGGACGACGCCATGAGCCTCGAGATCCAGTTCTTCTTCTACCTGGCGGCGGTCATCTGCTTCGTGCTGGCGGCTCTCGGCAGCCGCGTTCGCGCCCAGGTGGCGTTCGTCCCGCTCGGGCTGGCCCTTTTCGTGTTCCCCGTGATGTGGAACACCGGGGCACTCGCCTTTTGAGGTCGGACGTCGGCTGAGCACACCGCAGCGCCGGTCGTGCGAATGGAGGTGGCGCAGCGGACGCCTCACCGCGCCTGTGGACCACCCGGCCGCACCGGCCGCCCGCCGCGCCCGGCTGGTTAGCGTCCGGGTATGGACGACTACCTCCCGGACATCTACCGCTCGGTGCGCGACCGCTACCCGGAGGTGGTGACCGCCCTGGGCACGGTGGCCCGGGCGGCGGAGGACGCCGGGCCCCTCGACGAGCGCACCCGGCGGCTGGTGAAGCTGGCCGCGTCGGTGGGCGCCCAGGCGCAGGGCGCCGTGCGGTCCAACGCCCGCAAGGCGCTCGACGCGGGCGCCTCCGAGGACGAGGTGCGCCAGGTCGCCGTCCTGTGCGTCACCACCTGCGGCTTCCCTGCCGTGGTGGCCGCCATGGCGTGGATCGACGACGTCGTCGCCGGGCGCTGACGCCCGAATCCTCCTACGGCCGCCGGGCCGCTATCGTCCCCATCGTCCAGACGAAAGGGGACGCTGTGCCACGCCGCTGATCCGCTTCCTCCCCCCGCCCGGTCGGGCGGGCACGGTCGCGGTCGACGCGGCGGGCGAGCCGGTGAACGGCTGACCCCCCCCGCTCCTTCCGCGACGCCCACCTCGTGTGCTCGTGAAAGGAGCCCCGTTGTCCACCCCTCTCGACGCGCTCCAGCGTGTCGTCGACGACGTCGTCGCCCCCTCGGCGGCCGACGCCGACCGCCATTCCACCTATCCACGCGCCGCCCTGGACGCCCTCGCCGATGCGGGCATCCTCGGGCTGGTGAGCTCTCCCGACGTCGGTGGCGCCGGCGCCGGCATGGACGCCGCCGCCCAGGTCGTCGAGCGTCTGGCCGGCGCGTGCGGTTCCACGGCCATGGTCGTGCTCATGCACTACGCCGCCGTGCCCGTGATCGAGGCATTCGGCCCCAAGGACGTGCGCGAGGCCATCGCTGCGGGCCGGCACGTCACCACCCTGGCGTTCTCGGAGACCGGCTCGCGCAGCCACTTCTGGGCGCCCATGAGCACCGCCGTGGAGCAGGACGGCGGCGTGCGGCTCGACGCGGCCAAGAGCTGGGTGACCTCCGCCGGCGAGGCGGACAGCTACGTCTGGTCGAGCCGGCCGCTGGCCGCCGAAGGGCCGATGACCCTGTGGCTCGTCCCCTCCGACGCCCCCGGCCTCAGCGTGGCCGGGCCGTTCGACGGGCTCGGCCTGCGGGCCAACCGGTCGACGCCGGTGACGGCCGACGGCGTCGTCGTGCCGCTGGACGCCATGCTGGGCGGCGACGGGCGGGGGCTCGACGTGGCGCTCACCCGGACGCTGCCGTGGTTCCTCGTGCTCAACGCGGCCTTCTCCCTCGGCCTCATGGAGGCCGTCACGGCGGAGGCCGTCGCCCACCTCACCTCGACCCGCCTCGACCACCTGAACCGGTCCCTGTCGGAGCAGCCCGTCGTGCGCCTCGACCTGGCCCGCATCAGGGTGGAGACCGACCGCACGCGGGCCTTCCTCGACGACACCCTCGCCGCCCTCGCATCCGGCCGGGCGGACGCCATGCTCCGGGTGCTCGAGGTGAAGGCGGCGGCCGCGGAGTCCGCCATCGACGTGACCGACCGGGCCATGAAGATCTGCGGCGGCGCCGCCTTCCGCAAGGAGCTGGGCATCGAGCGCCGCTTCCGCGACGCCCGCGCCGCCCGGGTGATGGCGCCGACCACCGACGCCCTCCTCGACTTCGTGGGCCGCGCCATCTGCGGGATGCCCCTCGTCGACGAGGTGCCGGCATGACGGGCCCGGGAGGCCGGTCCATCGGCAACTCGCTGGGGCGCCATCACGAAGGGATGGTGCGCACATGACCGCCGGCGGTTCGTTCGTGATGGGGGCCGTCGCCTACGACGCCAAGGTCGTCACCATCTGGGACGGCTTCCGGGCCTGGTTCCGCGGCCACGACCTCGACTTCGACTACGTCCTGTACTCCAACTACGAGCGCCAGGTCGACGACCTCGTGGCGGGCCGGATCGCGGCAGCCTGGAACTCGCCTCTGGCCTGGGTCCGTGCCCGCCGGGCGGCCGTGGCGGCCGGGCGCGACGTCCGCGCCCTGGTCATGCGCGACACCGATCAGGACCTCACCTCGGTGGTCGTGGTCCGGGCCGACTCCGACGTCGCCGCCCCGGCCGACCTGAAGGGGCGGACCGTGGCGACGGGCGCGGTCGACTCGCCTCAGGCGACGCTGCTGCCGCTGGCCCACCTGCGGTCCCTCGGCCTGGACACGGGCGACGTGGAGGTGCGCCGGTACGACGTCGGCGTGGGCCTCCACGGGGACCACGTGGGCGGCGAGCGGGACGCGGCCAGGGCGCTCGCCGCCGGCGAGGTGGACGCCGCCTGCATGATCGACGGCAACCACCTGGTGTTCACCCGTGAGGGCACGCTGGCGCCGGGCGCCTCCCGGGTGCTGGCCCAGACGGAGCCCTACGACCACTGCAACATGACGGTGACCGACGCGGCACCGGCCGAGGTCGTCGAGCGCTTCGGCGACCTGCTGCTGTCGATGTCGTACGCCGATCCCCTGGTGCGGCCCCTGCTGGACCTCGAGGGCCTCACCGCCTGGCGGCCCGGGCGAACGTCGGGGTACGCGGCGCTGGAGGCGGCCGTCGACGAGACGCGGTTCTACGACGATCACGGAGAGGTGATTGCAGCCGACTATCGACCTTGAGGGCCTGGGGTTCGACGCCGGCGCCCACCTCCTCGTGCGGCGGGCGCTGGCCGCCCTCCGGCCCGGCGACCGCCTGGCCGTGCGGGGGCGGGCGCCGCAGCTGGCCGTCCACCTGCCGGCGTGGTGCCGGGCGCACGGCCACCGCGTCGAGCGGCCGTCGGGGGCCGACCAGCGGGACGGCGTCGTGGGCACCGTGGTGGTCGGCCCGGCCGAGCGCCAGCGCTGGGCGGGCGCCGAGCGGGCGGGCCGGCCCGCGACGGGCGACGTGGTGGCCCGGCCGTCACCGGGATGGGGCCTGGCCGCGCGCGGCGCCCTCGTGGAGCCGGGCGGCGTCGAGCCGATGTTCGACCTCGACGACCGCGAGCTGGTGTGGTCGGACCTGGCGCCCCGGCTCTACGCCCAGGCGGCCGCCTCGCAGTGGGACCCGGCGACGGCCGTCGACTGGGCGGCGCCGCGGGGCCTGGCGCCCGAGGTGGAAGCGGCCGTCGTCCAGGTCATGACGTACCTGGTCGAGAACGAGCAGGCGGCCCTGGTGGTGCCCGCCCGGTTCCTCGGCCGCATCCACCCCCACTTCCGCGAGGTCGTGCAGCTGCTCGCCGTCCAGGTCGCCGACGAGGCCCGCCACATCGAGGTCTTCACCCGCCGGGCGCTGCTGGACGGCGGCGAGCTGGGGACTTCGGGCGCCGGGGGGCGGGCCTCGCTGCAGACCCTCGTCGCCGAGCCGGATTTCGCCCTCGCCTCCTTCCTCCTCTCGGTGCTGGGTGAGGGGAGCTTCTTGAACCTGCTGTCGTTCCTGGAGCGCCACGCCCCCGACCCTGTCACCCGCCAGGTCTCCCGGCTGGCGCTGCAGGACGAGGCCCGCCACGTGGCGTTCGGGCTCGGCCACCTCGAGCACACGGCCACCGCCGATCCCGGCCTGAGGGCCCGCCTGCGGGCCGCCGTGGAGCGCCGCCACGACGCCCTGGTGGACACGTCGGGGCTCAACGAGGAGGTGTTCGACTCCCTCGTCGTGCTGGCCGCCGGGTCGTGGGAGCCGGGCGCCATCGCCGCCGGCTACCAGCGCGTGCAGGCGCTCCAGGCCGACATGGACGAGGGCCGCCAGCGCCGGCTGGTGCGCCTCGGCTTCCCACCCGGTGACGCGGCGGCCCTGTCGGCCCTGCACACCAGGAACTTCATGTGACGCTCAGCGCCGGCAGGCGGCCGCCACCTCGGAGGAGAACGAGAACCCCTGGCCCAGGGCGGCGCCGAACTCGCCGGCCAGCCGGGGGTGGCGGGTGACGGTCCAGTCCACCCGGCCGCCCACCTCCTGCTCCTGCTTGTCCCACTCGAACCAGTTGACCATCGCCAGGCGGGGCACCCGCTCGCGTGCGGCCGGGTCGAGGACCTGGCCCCACCACCGCCGCTTGGTCTCCGCCGCGTCGGCGCCACCCCGGCCCGGGGCGTGGAACGCCGCCGTCTCGGTGACGGCGAGCGGCTTGTCGCGCCCCACCGACCACACGGCCGAGAAGTCGGGCAGGGCGGTGTCGTCGCCGCCCGCGCCGTCGTACTCGCCGGTCAGCTGGGCGACGAACTTGCCCGGCTCGGGCAGCTCGTTCTCGCCCCACGGGTAGGCGCTGCCCCAGTGGTACAGCGACATGCCGACCCAGTCGACGGCGTCGTCGCCGGGGTAGTACGGGCCGTACGGGTCGTCGGTCATCGACAGGCTCCCGTCGCCGTCGGTGTCGAGGGTCGCGAACGCGGCCGTGCCCGGCTCCGCTGCGTGCGCCCCGCCGGCGAAGGGATAGCCACCGCCGTAGTTCGGCGCCCACACGGTGGCGGAGGCAGGGGCGAGGCGGTGGACGGCGTCGGCCACCGTGCGGAACGCCCGCACGAACTCGGCCGGCTGCTGCGACCACGGGTACCACGACCCGTTCATCTCGTGGGCGAAGCGGACGAAGACCGGCACGCCGCGCCGGTTGTAACCGGCCAGTCGCTCGCCCAGTGCGGCCGCCACCGCAGGGGTGACGGCCTCCAGACCTCCGCGGGGCTCGAGCGTCAGCAGGGCCATGCCGCCGACGTCGGCGACCTGGTCGATCACGGCGTCGAGCCGCTCGCCGGGGGCGTCGTCGAGCGGGAAGGCGGCGAACTCCACGAAGACGGCCGGAGTGCGGCCGAGGCGGCCGGCGTACGACGCCGGGCTGTCGTTCTCCCAGTCGAGGTTGACGCCGAACCAGGCGCCGGCCGCCGGCTCCAGGGGCGCACCGCCGGTGACGGCGGCCGTGCAGGCCGACGCTGCTCCGCCGGGCGCCGCGCCGGACGCCGTCCGGGCCCCGGTGCCGGTCCCGGAGGACGACGAGCATCCGGCCAGCGCGGCGATGGCGAGGACGGTGGCGCCGACCTTCGACCGCGCCCGCCTCATCCGGCCAGCCCCGCTTCGCGGGCGACGGCCACGGGCAGCGGAGCGACGGGTGCCAGGGCGGCGCCGGCGGGCGGCGCGTCGGGCGGCGCCACCAGCCGCGGCACGTTGCGGGCGTTGAACAGGGCGAGGGCGAGCATGGCCTGCTCGGCGTCCTGGCCGGGCTCGAACTGGAGACCGACGAGCACGGACCCGTCGTCGAGCGGGCGAGCCGAGCGGGCCACCGTCCGCAGCCGCACGGGCAGGCCCTCGACGTCCAGCGCTCCGCCCCCGGGGTGGGCGGCGCCGGCCGGCGCCACCACCCGGGCGCCGGTGAGGGAGAGGTCCTGGACCCGGCAGGCGGTGCCGTCCAGTGAGCCGGCCACGTCCACGTCGAAGCGCACGCTGGCCCGGCGCTCGCCGGCGAAGCGTTCGGACCGGATCCGGGACACCGCCACGGCCAGCAGCAGGGTGTTGACGACGAGCCAGCCGGCGGCGCCGTAGGCGGCCCACCGGACCTCGTAGTCGATGGGGGTGAGCCCGGCCAGGGTGAGGACGAAGGCCACGCCGGCTCCGACGCCGGCGACGAGGAGGGCCCACAGGACGGCGGGGACCGGCACGCGCCGGCGGTCCTCGCCCACCCGGCCCTTGTGCGAGACCTGGAACGCCCGCTCCCTCCGGCGCAGCAGGGTGAGTGTCGCCCGCAGGTTGGCCGGCATGCGCACCAGCTCGAAGACCGAGGTCAGCAGCTGCGGGGCGCGGCCGCGCGAGAGCAGCAGGATGGCGATGCGCTGGAGGACGAAGCTGGCGCCGAAGGCGGCGGTGAACAGCCAGGGGTCGGCCTGGATGGGAACGGCTCCGGTGAGCAGGACGACGACGGGGACGATCAGGTACCCGAGCGACCGCCAGGCGTCGAACCAGCCGAGCAGCGTGGCGGCGTAGGCGAGGCGCTGCCGGAGGCGCAGGCCGCTGCACCACAGCGGGTTCTCGGCCCGCAGCACCTGCATCGCACCCGTCCCCCAGCGCAGCCGCTGGGCCGAGTACTGCGACGCGTCGCTGGCCGCCAACCCGCGGGCCAGCACCTCGTTGTGGTACACGGTGCGCCAACCGAGGCGATGGAAGCGGATGGTGGTGTGGATGTCCTCGGTGACCGTCTCGGTGGCCACCCCGCCCACCTGCCGCAGGGCGGCGGCTCGCACGACGGCGCCGGTGCCGCACCAGAAGGCGGCTCCCCAGCGGTTCTTCCCGGGCTGGAGCACCCGGTAGAACAGGGCCTGCTCGTTGTACCGGGCGGCGTCGTCCCGGCCCCGGAGGGTCTGGTGCTCGAACGAGTCGAGGTTGTAGAAGTCCTGGGGCGTCTGCACCACGGCGACGCGCGGGTCGTCGAAGTACCCGAGGGTGTGGGTGAGGAAGTCGGGCGTGGCGACGTGGTCGGCGTCGAGCACGGCGATCAGCTCGGCGTCGATCACGCCCAGGGCGTTGTTGAGGTTGCCCGCCTTGGCGTGGTCGTGCCCTTCGCGGGCGAGGTAGCGGGCGCCCAGCCGCTCCGCCAGCCGGCGCACCTCGGGCCGGTCCCCGTCGTCGAGGACCCATGTCTCGTGGACGGGCCGGAGGGCGACGGCGGCGGCCACGGTGGGGAGCAGCACCTCGACGGGCTCGTTGTACGTGGGGATCAGGACGGCGACGCGTTTGTCGGTGGTCACCCGCCTGCTCGCGGGCGGGCGGGCGTCGACGTCCCACAGGGAGAACGCGAACAGGCCGAGCCCGGCGACGGCGTGGGCCTCGAGCACCAGGAGCGGGACGGACACCCACCACACCCCGAGGTCGAGGGTCGATGTCGCCCGCCAGACCACATAGGCGGCGTTGACGAGGAGGGCGATCACCGCCACCGAGTGGATGAGGAGGGTGCGGCCGGCCGACTCGGGCGCCGGCTGCCCGCCACCGGGAAAGGCGACCAGCCCGGAGTCGGGCGCGTGAGCGGAGTTCGAGTGCACACGGTGGTATCGCCCTTCGGGAGTCCCGACGTAAGGGCTGTTTCGGCGGCCGTCCGGGCCCCGAAAGGGACAACGGGGCACCAAACGGGCAGAGGTTCACCGGCGACTTGACCCCGGGCCGGGGAGCGGTCGACCGGTGGCCGGCGAACGACGACTGGCGTCAGGAGTCGTCGACGCCGTAGAACAGGCGCTCGACCACCCGCCGGGCACGGCGGGTGACCCGGCGGTACTCCTCCCGGAGGGCCGCCGCGCTGGTGTCGAAGCTGCGGGCCAGCCTGGCCAGCTGGTCGGCCCGGGCGGGGAGGGCGTCGCCGGGGGCCCCCTTCACCAGGTACCACCGGTTCCGGACCTGCTCGCAGAACCGGTAGGCCTCGGCGAGGACGGCGGCGTGGTCACCGTCGACGGCGCCCGCCTCGGCCAGCCGCCGCAGGGCGCCCATGGTGCCGGGGGAGGCGACCCCGTGGCGCAGCTGGAGGAGCTGGGCCGTCCACTCCACGTCGGCGAGCGACCCCCGGCCCAGCTTGAGGTGGAACTGGGGGTCGTCGCCCGGCGGGATGCGCTCGCGCTCGACCCGCGCCTTCATGCGCCGGATCTGGCGGACGTGGTCGTCGGTGAGCGGCGATCCCCACAGCACGTCGTCGACCAGGGACAGGAAGCGGGCTCCCACGTCGGCGTCGCCGGCCACCACCCGGGCCCGCAGCAGGGCCTGGCGCTCCCACGTGAGCGCCCATCGCCGGTGATAGGTGCGGTACCCGTCCAGGCTGCGGGCCAGGGGGCCGTGGCGCCCCTCGGGCCGCAGGTCGGCGTCGATGTCGAAGATGCGCTCGGCCGGCGTGCCGCCCTCGACGAACCGGAGCAGCGCCTCGGCCGCCCGCTCGGCGGCCCCGAAGTCCTCCGGCGTCTCGCCGTCGTAGACGAACAACACGTCGAGGTCGCTGGCGTACGACAGCTCGGCGCCACCGAAGCGGCCCATGCCGATCACCGCCAGCGGCACGGCCGGGGCGATGGTGACGAGGGCGGCCTCCAGCACCGCCTCGGCCAGCGCGGTCAGCGCGTCCGACGTGCGCTCCACGTCCTCCAGGCCGAGCACGTCGCGGGCGGCGACGAGGGTCCGCTCGGCCCGGGCCAGCCGGTAGAGAGCGGTGCGGCGCTGGGCCGGTGCGTCCCGCCACGCCAGCGACGAGCGAGCCCGTTCCGACAGCTCGCGGCGGGAGCGGGCGGCGAGCGCCTCCCGGTCGCCCAGCGTGGCGATCAGCTCTGGGTGGTGCTCGAACCCGGTGAGGAGGATGCGGCTGGTGCCGAGCAGCAGGCACAGGCGCCGGGCCGCCTCGGGCGACTCGCGGAACGTCGCCACCAGCTGGGCGGCCCGGTGCCGGCCCGTCGCCAGCGTGCGCAGCCCGAGCAGGCCGAGGTCGGGGTCGGGGGACTCGGACAGCCAGCCCAGCAGAAGGGCGAGCATCTGGTTCATCAGGCGGGAGGAGCGGGTGAGACCGCGGGTGAGCTCGGTCAGCGCCTGGCGGGTGCGTTCGGCGTCGGCGAAGCCGAAGGCGGCCAGGCGGGTCTCCACCGCCGCGGCGGTCATGGGCGAGGCACCGGTGAACGCCTCCAGCAGGGGCCGGAAGTACAGGCGCTCGTGAATGGAGCGGACGGTCGCCTGGTGGCGGCGCAGGTCGGCGTCGAAGCGCGCCACCGCGGTGGCCTCGGCGTCGTCGCGCTCGCCGAGCACGCGCGCCAGGTGGGCGCGGGCGTCGCCGTCGGTCGGGACGGCGTGGACCTGCCGGCCCTCGACCAGTTGGAGCCGGTGCTCCACGGCGCGCAGGAACCGGTAGGCGTCGGTCAGGGCGTCGGCGTCGGCCGGGTCGACGTAGCCGGCATCGCCCAGCTCGGCCAGCGCCACGAGGGTGTTGGGCGAGCGCAGGGCCTCGTCGGCCCGGCCGTGCACCAGCTGGAGGAGCTGCACGGCGAACTCGACGTCGCGGATGCCGCCGCGGCCCCGCTTCACCTCGCGGTCGGCCAACCCCTTGCGGGCCACCAGCTCCTCGGTGCGCGCCTTCATGGCGCGGACCTCGCGCAGCTCCTCGGCTCCGAACGGGCGGCTCCACACCCGCTCCGACGCCGACCGCAGGAACCGCTCGCCCAGCTCTGGGTTCCCTGCCACCGCCCGGGCCTTGAGGAGCGCCTGGAACTCCCAGGTGCCGGCCCACCGGTCCCAGTACGCCTCGTAGGAGGCCAGCGTGCGCACGAGCGGCCCGCTGCGCCCCTCGGGCCGGAGGTCGGCGTCGACGCGGAAGCACGTGCGGGCGGCGTCCATCACGGAGCGGGCGTCGCCCTCGCCCACGAACATGACGTCGACGTCGCTGGCGTAGTTCAGCTCCCGCCCTCCCAGCTTCCCCATGCCGATGACGGCCACTCCGGCGGCCGCCGTTCCCGAAAGCCTCCACGACGCGGCCAGGACGTCGTCGGCCAGGGCGGCCAGGTTGCGGCCCACCTGCTCCAGCAGGTCGAGCCCGGTCAGGTCGCGCGCGGCGATGCGGAGGAGCTCGCGCTGCTTCCACGCCGCCAGCTCGTCCACCGTTCCGGGGGTCAGCGGGGGCCGGGTGTCGAGGTCCTCGACGACGTCGAGGGCGTTGGGGTCGGCGACGAGGAGGCGGGTCAGGAACCGGCTGGCGCCCGTGACGGCGACCAGCGTCGACAACAGCGCGGGATCGGCCTCCAACCGCTCGCGCAGGTCGGGCCGCGCCTCGCTGAGCGCGTCGAGGGCGATGGCCACCGCGACCGGCGCGGCGGAGCGCTCGACGGCCCGGTCAACGGCACGGTCGGCCACGAGACCGAGCGTAGGCTTGCGCCAGTGGGTCGCCTCCGAGTCGCCGCCTGCCAGGTCAACGTCGTCGTCGGCGACCTCGACGGCAACGTCGACTGCATCCTGGCCGCGCTCGAGAAGGCCGAGGCGGCCGGCGCCGACGTCGCCGTGTTCCCCGAGCTCGCCGTCACCGGGTACCCGCCCGAGGACCTGCTCCTCAAGCCCGGCTTCGTGGAGGACAACCTCGAGGCGCTGCACAAGCTGGCCGCCCGTACCGGCCGGTGCGCGGCCGTCGTGGGTTTCGTCGACCGCCGGCGCGACCTGTTCAACGCGGCCGCCGTGTGCGCCTTCGGCACCGTGCAGGGCACGTACCACAAGCGGGTGCTGCCGAACTACGCGGTGTTCGACGAGCAGCGCTACTTCAGCGCCGGCACCGAGCCTCTGCGCCTGTTCGAGATCGCCGGCGTCCCGTGCGGCATCTCCATCTGCGAGGACTCGTGGGCGCCGTCCGGGCCGATCGCCGAGCACGCCGCCGGCGGCGCCGAGCTCGTCCTCAACCTCAACGCGTCCCCCTTCTACCGCGGCCGGGTCGGCGAGCGCGAGCGGATGCTGGCCACGCGCGCGGCCGACGCGTCGTGCGCCCTCGTGTACGTCAACCAGGTGGGCGGGCAGGACGAGCTGGTGTTCGACGGCGCCTCGATGGTGCTGGACGCCGACGGCCGCATCGTCGCCTCCGCACCACAGTTCGAGCAGACGGTCCTCGTCGTCGACCTCGACGTCCACCCGGTGTTCCGCAAGCGCCTCATCGACCCGCGCGGCCGGGCCAGCGCCCCCGCCCTGGAGACGGTGGTGGTGACCGACGCGCCGGCTCCCCAGGAGCGGCGCATCGAGCCGTCGGTGGCGCCGCCGCTCGACCCGGTGGACGAGGTGCACCGGGCGCTGGTCACCGGCACACGCGACTACGTCCGCAAGAACGGCTTCACCGACGTGGTGATCGGCCTGTCGGGCGGCATCGACTCGTCCCTCGTGGCCGCCGTGGCCGTGGACGCCCTCGGCCCCGGGCACGTGCACGGCGTGTCCATGCCGTCGCGGTACTCGAGCGAGGGATCGAAGGGCGACGCCCGGCTGCTGGCCGACGCCCTCGGCATCGACCTGCGGGTGATCGCCATCGAGCCCGCCCACGCCGCCCTGCTCGACATGCTGGCCCCGTCGTTCGCCGGGCTCGACGAGGACATCACCGAGGAGAACCTCCAGTCCCGCATCCGGGGCACGGTGCTGATGGCCCTGTCCAACAAGCTCGGCTGGATGGTGCTCACCACCGGCAACAAGAGCGAGATGGCGGTGGGCTACTCAACGCTCTACGGCGACACCGCCGGGGGCTTCGCCGTCATCAAGGACGTGCCCAAGACGCTCGTGTACGCGCTGTGCCGGCGCGTCAACGAACGGGCGGGGCGGCAGGTGATCCCCGAGGCCGTCCTCACCAAGCCGCCGTCGGCCGAGCTGAAGGAGGGCCAGCGCGACGACGACTCGCTCCCGGCCTACGACGTGCTCGACCCCATCCTGGAGGCGTACGTCGAGCGCGACCTCACGGCCGGCGAGCTGGTCGAGGCCGGGTACGACGTCGACGTCGTCCGCCGGGTCGTCCGCCTGGTCGACGTGGCCGAGTACAAGCGCCGGCAGACGCCACCCGGGGTGCGGGTGACGCCCAAGGCCTTCGGCAAGGACCGCCGCGTCCCCATCACCAACCGCTACCGCGGTTGACGCCGGCGCCGGCGGCATCGCCGGTGGGCGGCGGCGTGCTGGGGGCCCACGCCGCCGTGCTCGCCGCCGCCCTGTTGTTCGGCACGACGTTCGTGGTCGTGCGCGACGCGGTGGCCGAGGTGGCCGTCGTCCCCTTCCTGGCCGTTCGCTTCCTCGTCGGCGCGGCCGTCCTGGCGCCGTTCGCCCTGGCGCCCGGCCGCGACCGCGATGCCGCCAGGGCAGGGGCGGTGGGGGCGCGCTCCGGTGTGGTCGGGGCGGGCGTGGTGTGCGGCCTCGTCCTTCTCGCCGGCTACCTGTTCCAGACGGCGGGCCTCCAGTACACGACGGCGCCCGTGTCGGCCTTCGTCACCTACCTCCTGGTGGTGATCGTCCCCGTGATCTCGTCGCTCGTGCTGCGCCGGCGCCCGGGTGGGGCGACGTCGGCAGGTGTCGTGGTCGCCGCCGCCGGGCTGGTGCTGCTCACCGGTGAGGGCGCCGGCGTCGGGCGGGGTGAGCTGCTCACCCTCGGGTGCGCCGTCGCCTTCGCCGTCCACATCGTGCTGCTGGCCGAGCTGGCGCCTCGCCACGACACCGTCCGCCTCACCGCCGTGCAACTGCTCGTCGTCGGCGCGCTGTGCGCGGTGCCCGGGCTGTTCCTCGGCGGCTACGCCTTCCCGGCCGAGGCGTGGCTGGCCGCCGCCTTCACCGGGGCGGCGGTGTCGGCCCTCGCCTTCTCGCTGCAGGTGTGGGGCCAGCGCCGCGTCGGGCCCACCCGGACCTCGCTGCTGCTCATGCTGGAGCCGGTGGCCGCCGCCGCCCTGGGGCACGTGACCGGCGAGCGGCTGGGCGCCCGGGGGGTGGCGGCGGCCACCGGCTCCAGCATGAGC
>DATLFN010000058.1 GCA_035540975.1 Acidimicrobiales bacterium | reverse complement strand
CTGGGTCGACTGGGGCGACGGCTCGCCGCTCGACGGCCCGTACGACCACGCCGGCGGACCATGGCCGGACGGCACCATCACGCACTACTGGACCGACGTGGGCCGGTACGACGTCCGGGTGGTCCAGCGGTGGACGGGCCGCTGGGTGCTCGGCACCGAGTCGGGGGAGCTGGCCGGGCTGGAGACCGAGGGCGCCATCGACGACTTCGCCGTCGAGGAGCTGCAGGCGGTCATCAACCGCTGAGGCAACCCCCGATCACCAGGGACGCCGTCCCCTCTCAAGAGGCTGTGGGGGTGGGCCGGGTCGGGCCCGGCAGGGCCGGCCGGCGGCCGGCCACCCGCCCGGCCACCCGCCCGGCGGCGCTCGCCGGCTTCTCATCGGCGCCGGACGTGCGCTAACCTTGCGGTTCGGCCCGAGTGCGGTTCGCGCCTTCGGCGCGGGCTTGGCCGCCGACGTTCCGCAACAAGGAGTTCCACCTGCCCAAGCCCAAGGAAGACGCGATCGTTCTGGAGGGAACGGTCATCGAGCCACTGCCCAACGCCATGTTCAAGGTGGAGCTCGAGAACGGGCACAAGGTGCTGGCGCACAGTTCCGGCAAGATGCGCATGCATCGCATCCGGATCCTCCCGGGTGACCGGGTGCAGGTGGAGATCACCCCGTACGACCTCTCCCGAGGCCGGATCACCTACAGGTACAAGTGAGCGAGCGATGAAGGTACGTCCGAGCGTCAAGACGATGTGCGAGAAGTGCAAGGTGATCCGCCGCCGCGGGCGGGTCATGGTCATCTGCACGAATCTGCGCCACAAGCAGCGGCAGGGGTAGGAGGGCCATGGCACGAATCGCCGGAGTCGACATCCCCCGGGAGAAGCGGCTCGAGATCTCGCTCACCTACATCTTCGGCGTGGGCCGCACCACGGCCAAGAAGGTGTGCCAGGAGACCGGGATGAGCGTGGACACCCGGGTGCGGGACCTCACCGACGAGGAGGTGGCCCGTCTCCGCAACTGGATCGACGCCAACCTCAAGGTCGAGGGGGACCTGCGCCGGGACATCCAGCAGGACATCAAGCGGAAGATGGAGATCGGCTCGTACCAGGGGATCCGCCACCGGCGCGGCCTCCCGGTCCGCGGCCAGCGCACCCATACGAACGCCCGGACCCGCAAGGGCCCCAAGAAGACCGTCGCCGGGAAGAAGAAGGTGCGCAAGTAAATGGCCAAGCCCAAGCCCGGAGGCCGGCGCCCCCGCCGCCGCGAGCGCAAGAACGTCGCCTTCGGCGTCGCCCACATCAAGAGCTCGTTCAACAACACGATCGTCTCCATCAGCGACATGGAGGGCAACGTCATCGCGTGGGCGTCGGCCGGCAACGTGGGGTTCAAGGGCTCCCGCAAGTCGACGCCGTTCGCCGCCCAGCTGGCGGCCGAGGCATGTGCCCGGCGCGCCATGGAGCACGGGATGCGCAAGGTCGACGTCCTGGTGAAGGGTCCCGGGTCGGGCCGGGAGACGGCCATCCGCTCGCTCCAGCAGACCGGCCTGGAGGTCTCCGGCATCAAGGACGTCACCCCGATCCCCCACAACGGCTGCCGCCCCAAGAAGCGGCGCCGGGTCTGAGGGAGGAGAACCAATGGCCCGTTACACCGGTCCCGTGTGCCGCCTTTGCCGGCGCGAGAAGATGAAGCTGTTCCTGAAGGGCCCCAAGTGCGACTCGATGAAGTGCCCGATCGAGCGCCGGCCCTACCCCCCTGGGGAGCACGGCCGTGACCGCATGCGTCAGGGCTCGGAGTACCTCGGCCAGCTTCGCGAGAAGCAGAAGGCCCGCCGGATCTACGGCGTGCTGGAGAAGCAGTTCGCCAACCTCTACGAGGAGGCGACCCGCCAGTCCGGGATCACCGGCGAGAACCTGCTTCGCATGCTCGAGCTCCGCCTCGACAACGTCGTGTACCGAGCGGGCTGGGGCGCCAGCCGCAGCCAGTCCCGCCAGTTCGTCCGCCACGGCCACGTCCTGGTCAACGGCAAGCGGGTCGACATCCCGAGCTACCGCCTCCGCAAGGGCGACACGGTGGCCCTGAAGGCGAAGTCGCGGGAGATGATCGTCATCCGCCACAACGTCGACACCCTCGACCGCCAGGTCCCGCCGTGGCTCGAGGCGGGCGCCGAGGGGTTCGAGGTCACCCTGCGCGACCTCCCGCTGCGCGAGCACATCGACGTCCCCGTGCGCGAGCAGCTGATCGTGGAGCTCTACTCGAAGTAACCCGTGCCCCCGGCTCGGGCCGGGAGACGGACCAAACCAGGGAAGCGTGCCGGGCCCCCGCCGGCCAAAGGAGTACGTCGTGCTGATCATCCAACGCCCCACCGTCGAGGCGGTGACCGAGGAGGAGAACAACCGTCAGTCGTTCGCCGTCGGTCCGCTCGAGCCCGGCTTCGGGCACACCATCGGGAACTCGCTCCGGCGCACGCTGCTGTCGGCGATCCCGGGGTCGGCGGTCACCCAGGTCCGCTTCGACGACGCCCTCCACGAGTTCGCCACCCTGCCGGGGGTGAAGGAGGACGTCACCGACCTCATCCTCAACCTGAAGGACCTGGTGCTGCGGGTGGACACCGACGAGGACGTCACCCTGCGCATCGACGCGCGCGGCCCGGCCACCGTCACGGCCCGGGACATCCAGCCGGCCAACGACGTGGAGGTCCTCAACCCCGACCTGCACATCGCCACCCTGAACAGCAAGGGGCGCCTGGCCCTCGACCTGTTCGTGGAGAAGGGCCGGGGCTACGTGTCGGCCGACCGCAACAAGCGCTCGGCCACCATCGGCGTGCTCCCGATCGACTCGATCTTCTCGCCCGTGCGCCGCGTCGCCTTCACCATCGAGCCCACCCGGGTCGAGCAGTCCACCAACTTCGACCGCCTGGTGCTCGACATCGAGACCGACGGCTCGATCTCGCCGCGCGAGGCGCTCGCCTCGGCCGGCGAGACGCTCCGTTCGCTGGTGGGCCTGGTCGCCGACATGAGCGAGAGCCCCCAGGGCCTCGAGCTGGGCGACGTCAGCTCGGCCACCACCGGCTCGCCCGACCTCGACCTTCCCATCGAGGACCTCGACCTGTCCGAGCGCCCGCGCAACTGCCTGAAGCGCGCCCAGGTCAACACCGTCGGCGAGCTGGTCCAGAAGACGGTGGACGACCTGCTGGCCATCACCAACTTCGGCCAGAAGTCGCTCGACGAGGTGCTCCAGAAGCTGGACGAGCGGGGCCTGGCGCTGCGCACCAAGGGCGGGGAGTAGCGGCGATGGGCGTTCCCGGCGCACCCAAGAAGGGCCGGCGGCTGGGCGGCGACGCCGCCCACCAGAAGGCCATGCTGGGCAACCTGGTCGCCTCGCTGGTCGCCGCCGAGGCCATCGTCACCACCGAGGCCAAGGCCAAGCAGCTCCGGCCGGTCGTGGAGAAGGTCATCACCAAGGCCAAGAAGGGCGGCGTCCACCGCCATCGCCAGGTGGTGTCGTTCATCCGGGACAAGGACATGGCCCACAAGCTCTTCGACGACATCGGCCCCCGCTACGCCGATCGTCCGGGCGGCTACACCCGCATCCTGAAGCTGGGCCCGCGCCACGGTGACAACGCCCCCATGGCGCGCATCGAGCTCGTCTAGTTCGCCGTCGCAAGCAGAGCCTGCTCGGCGAGTCGACGGTGCTCCGGTCGGCCGGCTCGCCGGCCGCCCTCCGCTCGGTACCAATGCGGGGGGCGGCGCCCCCCGCGCCCTCCGTCGCCGGCAGCCGGGCAGGCCGCCTGCGGCGGCTTCGGCGGCCGCCGGCCCGGCGGCCCCTTCCGTGACCCTCTTCGACCACGAGCCCGGCAGACCCGTGCCGCCCTCCGAGGGCGTGCGGGTGCGGATGGTCGTCGCCTACGACGGCACGGGGTACCGCGGGTTCGCCGTCAACCGTGGCGTGCGGACGGTCGCCGGCGACCTGGGCGACGCCCTGGCCAAGGTGCTCGGGCACGAGGTGGCGCTGACCTGTGCCGGCCGGACCGACGCCGGCGTCCACGCCTGGGGGCAGGTCGTCTCGTTCGACGCCGTCGACGAGCCCGACACCGCCGGCGTCCAGCGGTCGCTCAACAAGATGCTGGCCCCCGCCGTGGTCGTCCGGTCGGTGGATGTCGGTCCGCCCGGGTTCGACGCCCGCCGGTGGGCCACCGGCCGCCGCTACCGCTACACGGTGCTCAACCGGCCGCTGCCCGACCCCTTCCTGGCCACCACCGCCTGGCACGTCGCCGACCCCCTCGACCTGCGGTCCATGACCCTGGCGTGCGACGCCCTGATCGGCGAGCACGACTGGTCCTCCTTCTGCCGCCGACCGCCCGAGCCGGCCGACGCCGGGGCCGACGACCCGCCTGCCTCGCTGGTGCGGACCGTCCGCGACGCCCGCTGGGTCGACCTGGGGCAGGGCCTGCTGCGCTTCGACATCGAGTCGTCGGCGTTCTGCCACCAGATGGTCCGCTCGCTGGTCGGCACCCTGGTCTCGGTGGGGAGGGGGCGCCGGCGAGCCGGGGAGATGACCTCCATCCTCCGCGCCCGGGACCGCTCGCAGGCGGCCAAGCCCGCCCCGCCCCACGGCCTGTGCCTGTGGGAAGTGCTCTACCCGGACCAGAACCGGGCGGCACACCCGTAAGCTCGTGTGGGAACGGCACGGGCGACACGGGCGACGGGGGCGACGCGGTGAGCAACGCGGTGCGGATCGGGGGGCAGGCGCTGGCCGACGGCGTCCTGATGCGGACGAGCCGCGCCTGGGCTGTGGCCCGCGACGACGGCACCGTGCAGGTGGGCGCCGTCCGGACGGGCCGGCTGCGCCGGGTCCCCGTCCTCCGCTTCCTCGTCGGCCTCGCCAGCGGGATGCGCCTCGCCGTGTCCCGGGGCATGCTCGGGCACGGCGCCGGGCGGGCCGGCGGCCGGGCCCGCCGCCGGAACCGGGGCTTCCTGGTGACGTTGGTCGGGGTGGAGGCGGTCGGGATCGGGTTCTCGCTCCTCGTCGGCCACGCTGCCCGGTCGCTGCCGGCGACGCTCGTCGTCACCGCCGTGCCCTGGGTCCTGGCCTTCGCCGTCCTCCGCCTGGCCACCCCGGGGTCGCTGTGGCGGTACCACGGCGCCGAGCACAAGGCGGTGGCCGCCCACGAGGCCGGCATCCCCATGGCCGACGTGGCTGCCGTGCTGGCCTGCCCCCGGGTGCACGACCGCTGCGGCACCAACCTGGTGTTCGTCGCCATGCTGGGGGCGCTCGCCCTCGTCGCCCTGCCGGCCGCCGTGCAGTTGCCGGCGTTGCTGGCCCTGCTTGCCGTGGGGGCCGAGGGCGTGTCCCTCGCCGCCCGCCGCCCCCGCTCGCCGCTGAGCCGGGCGCTGCTGGTCGGGGGCCGGGCCCTCCAGCGCTTCGTCACCACGGCCGAGCCGACGGCGGCCGAGCAGTCCGTGGGCTGCCGGGCGCTGGCCGCCTGCCTGGAACACCACCACCGGTTGGAAGGGACGACGCCGGCAGCAGTGGCATCGGGCGCCGAGGTCCCCGCCGCCGCCTGACCCGGCGCCGCCCGCCGCCCGATCCGGCGGCGCCGGGCGCCGAGGTCCCCGCCGCCGCCCGCCGCCCGATCCGGCGCCGCCGGGCGCCGCGGCCGCCGCCGACCCGGCCCCGGCGCGTCCCTTGCACGCCGTGGGCGGGACCGTCGCCCCTACCGTTGGGCATCACCGCCCGGTTCCTGCTCGGCCTCGACGTCGGCACCACCCGCACCAAGGCCGTGCTCCTCGACCGCGCCGGCGCCGAGGTGGGATCGGCGGCGCGCCCGACGCCCTTCGAGGAGCGCCGCACCGGCGTGGAGGCCGAGGTCGACGCGCTGCTAGCGACGGTGGCGGCCGTCGTGGGCGACCTGGGGGACGCCGTCGCCCAGGTGACGGCCGTCGGGATCGCCGGGCTGGCCGAGAGCGGCGCGCCGCTCGACGCCGGCGGGCGGGTGCTGGCGACGGTGATCGCGTGGCACGACCCGCGCGGCGCCGAGGCCGTCTCGCTGCTGCACGACCGCTTCGGCGACGACCTGGACCGGCGCGTCGGCCAGCGGCTGCGCACCGTGTCGTCGGTCGCCAAGGTCGGCTGGCTGGCCGCCAACGGGGTGGGTGACGTCCGGTGGTGGCTGGGCGTGCCCGAGCTGTGCCTGCACCGCCTCACCGATGTGCGGGCGACGGACTGGTCGCTGGCGGCCCGGACCGGCGGCTACGACGTCGGCCGGCGCAAGGCGATGCCGGAGGTCCCCGAGGCCCTCGGGCTGGCGGGCGACGTGTTCGCCGAGCCGGCGCCGGCGGGTGCGGCGATGGGTACCGTGACCCCCGCCGGGTCGGCCTGGCTCGGGGTGCCGGTCGGCGTGCCCGTGACCGTCGCCGGCCACGACCACCTGGCCGGTGCGGTGGGCGCCGGGGCCGGCGTGGGCGACCTGGCGAACTCGGTGGGCACGGCCGAGACGGTGGTCGGGCGGTCGGTCCGCCTGCCCGACGTCGGCGCCGCCCTGGACCGGGGCGTGGCCGTCTCGCTCTGGCCGGACGGCGACGGGTGGGCGGCCATCGCCAGCGCCGCCCGCGCCGGACTGGTGATCGGGGCCGCCGCCCGGGCGCTGGGCCGCACGCCGGCCGAGCTGGACGACCTCGCCCACGAGGCGGGTGACGCGGTCGACGCCGCCGCCTGGGTGGAAGCGATGGCCAGGGCGGCCCGCCACCAGGGGCGGGAGCCCGAGGCCGGCGACCCGCCCGGCGGGGCGCCCGCCGCCGTCTGGAACGGGGTCCTCCGGGCCCTGGCCGCCCGCACCCGGGAGGCGGCCCACGGGGTGGAGGACGTGTGCGGGCCGGCCCGGCGGATGCTGGTGTTCGGCGGTGGGAGCCGCAGCGTGCCGTGGTTGCGGGCCAAGGCGGCGGAGGCGGGCGTCCCGGTGGTGCGCTCGTCGGTGGCGGAGGCGGTCGCCCGCGGGGCCGCCGTGTTCGCCGGCGTGGCAGCGGGCTGGTGGCCGTCGGCGGCCCACGCCCCCCGGCCGCCGGTCAGCGGACCAGCTCCACCCGGTACCCCAGGCCGCTGAGGGAGGCGACCACCTCGGCCCGGTGGGTGGGGTCGCGCGTCTCCAGGGTGAGCACCACCTCCACCTCGTCGACCGCCACGGCCGCCCCCGCCCGGTGGTGCTCGACGTCGAGCACGTTGAGGCCCAGGCGGGCGACCTCGGTGGTGAGCGACGCGAGGGCGCCGGGGGAGTCGCGCAGCACGATGCGGAGGACGAGGTAGCGACCGGACACGGACAGGCCGTGGTCGATCAGCTTGATCAGCAGTTGCGGGTCGACGTTGCCGCCGGAGAGCACGACCACGACCGGGCCCTCGCCGCCGACGCTGCCGTTCAGCACGGCCGCCAGGCCCACGGCCCCGGCCGGCTCCACCACCGCCTTGGCCCGCTCCAGCAGCAGGAGGAGGGCGGCACTGATCTCCTCCTCGGTGACGGTGACCACGTCGGCGACCAGGCGCTGGACGTGGCGGAGGGTCAGGTCGCAGGCCGACTTCACGGCGATGCCGTCCGCCATGGTGGCGACCGCCGGCAGCGGCACGCAGCGCCCGGCGTCCAGGGCGGCCCGCATGGTCGGCGCGCCGGCCGCCTCCACCCCCACCACCCGGGTTCCGGCCTGGGCGGCGGCCATGGCCGCGGCGATGCCCGAGATCAGCCCCCCGCCTCCGATCGGCACCACCACCGTGCGCGCCTGGGGCGCCTCCTCGGCGATCTCGAGCCCGATGGTGCCCTGGCCGGCGATCACCCGCCGATCGTCGAAGGGCGGGACGAGGACGGCGCCGGTCGCCGCCGCGTGCTCCCGGGCGGCGGCGATGCAGTCGTCCACCGACGAGCCGGTCAGGCGCACGTCGGCGCCGTACGCCCGGGTGGCGTCGACCTTGGGGAGGGCGGCGGTCGTCGGCATGAACACCGTCGCCCGCCGGCCGGTGAGGGAGGCGGCCAGCGCGACTCCCTGGGCGTGGTTGCCGGCCGAGCCGGCCACCACCCGGCGGGCGGACGCCTCCAGGCCGGCCATGAAGTTGTAGGCGCCGCGGATCTTGAACGACCCGGTGCGCTGGCGGTACTCCGGCTTGAGGAGCACGGGGCGCCCGGCCAGCCCGGAGAGGGAGGTGGACGGGACCACGGGGGTCGGCCGGATGACGGCGGCGAGGCGGCGGCGGGCCTCCTCCACGTCCGCCAGGCCGATCACGGGCGGAGGCTACCGGGGCGCAATCGGGCGGCGGTTGGCGACGGCCCCGTCGGCGCCCTATCCTTGGATGTTCGCCCGAGCGGCGGTCGACGCCCCGATCCAAAGGCGCTCCAGTTGCGTACGTACTCTCCGAAGCCCTCCGACATCCAGCGCGCCTGGCACGTCGTCGACGCCGACGGCCTGGTCCTCGGCCGCCTGGCCACCGAGGTGGCGCGCCTCCTGCGGGGCAAGCACAAGCCGATCTTCGCCCCCCACCTGGACACGGGCGACCACGTGATCGTGGTGAACGCGGCCAAGATCGTGTTGACGTCCGACAAGGCGTCCACCAAGCAGGTCCACCGCCACACCGGCTACCCCGGCGGCCTCCGCACCAGGAGCGTGCAGGACGTGCTCGACACCCGGCCGGAAGAGGTCGTCCGCCGGGCGGTCAAGGGGATGCTGCCCAAGGGCCCGCTCGGTCGCTCCATGATCAAGAAGCTGAAGATCCACGCCGGACCCACCCACCCGCACTCGGCCCAGCGGCCCCGGCCCGTCGAGTTCGCCTCGGCCCGCCGCGTCGCCGCCGGCGAGAGCTAGGAACGCCCGATGCCGAAGCCGCTCGTCCAGTCCACCGGCCGTCGCAAGCGGGCGGTCGCCCGGGTCCGGGTCCGCCCCGGCACCGGCACCGTCATCATCAACAAGCGCCCGGTGGACCAGTACTTCCCGTCGGCCGTGCAGGTCACCCTGGCCACCGAGCCGCTGCGGGTCACCAACACCGCCGAGGTCTACGACGTGGACGCCACCATCGACGGCGGCGGCACGTCCGGCCAGGCCGGCGCCCTCCGCCTCGGGCTGGCCCGGGCGCTGGCCGAGCTGGACCCCGACCAGCGCACGTCGCTCAAGAAGGCCGGGTTCCTCACCCGCGACGCACGCGAGAAGGAGAGCAAGAAGTACGGGCTGAAGAAGGCCCGCAAGGCGCCGCAGTACTCCAAGCGGTAGCTCCCCGTGCCGCTGGAGTTCGGCACCGACGGCATCCGTGGGCTGGCCAACGACGAGCTGACCCCCGAGCTGGTGCTCGCCCTGGGCCGGGCCGCGGCACGGGTGCTGGGCGGCCCCTTCGTGGTCGGCCGCGACACCCGGCGGTCGGGCCCCATGCTCCAGGCCGCCTTCGCCGCCGGGGTGGCGTCGGAGGGGATGGCCGTGGTCGACCTGGGCGTGATCCCCACGCCGGGCGTGGCCTTCGCCTCGGCCGGCTGGCGGGCGCCCGGCGCCGTCGTCTCGGCGTCGCACAACCCGTTCCCGGACAACGGGGTGAAGCTGTTCGCCCCCGGCGGGCGCAAGCTCACCGACGACGAGGAGGCGACGCTGGAGGCCGAGTTCGCCCGCATCGCCGCCGGCGACCCGTCGGCGCGGCCGACGGGGGCCGGGGTGGGGGCGTTGGAGAGCGACCCGGCGGCCGTGGACGCCTACGCCGCCCACCTCGTGGCGTCGCTGGAGGGGCGCACGCTGGAGGACCTGTTCGTGGTCCTCGACTGCGGCCACGGCGCCGCCTCCGTGGTGGCGCCGGCCGTGGTGCGGGAGACGGGCGCCCGGGTGGAGGTGCTGGGCGACCGCCCGGACGGCACCAACGTGAACGACGGCTGCGGGTCGACCGACCTCACCGCCCTGCGCAAGGCCGTGGCCGAGCACGGCGCCGACGCCGGCCTGGCCTTCGACGGCGACGCCGACCGGGTGCTGGCGGTGGACGGCACCGGCGAGGTCGTCGACGGCGACCACCTCATCGCCCTGTGCGCCCTCGACCTGCGCAGCCGGGGCCGGCTCGACGGCGGCACCGTCGTCGTCACCGTGATGACCAACCTCGGGTTCCGACTGGCCATGGAGGAGGCGGGCATCGCCGTCCACGAGACGCCCGTGGGCGACCGCCACGTGCTGGAGGCGCTGGACGCCAACGGCTGGTCGCTCGGGGGCGAGCAGTCGGGCCACCTGATCTTCCGGCGCCTGGCGACGACGGGCGACGGGATCCTCACCGGGCTCCAGCTCCTCGACCTGATCGCCCGCCGCCGCCGCCCCCTCGCCGACCTGGCGGCCGAGGCCATGACCCGGCTGCCCCAGGTGCTGCGCAACGTCCGCCTGGCGGTGCGCCGGGACGCGGCGGCGGTCAACGACGCGGTGGCGCCGGCGGTGGCGGCCGAGAGCGACCGCCTGGGCGCCCACGGCCGGGTGCTGGTGCGGCCCAGCGGCACCGAGCCCCTGGTCCGGGTGATGGTGGAGGCGCCCACCGAGGCGCAGGCCGACGCCTCCGCCGCCCGGCTGGTGGCGGAGGTGGAGCGGCTCCTCGGCCCGTAGACTGGCGGACGGCCCATGTGCGGAATCGTCGCCATCCTCCGGCGCCCCAGCGGGCGGCCTGCGCCGCCGGCGTCGGAGGTCATCTCCGACCTGGCCGTCGCCTCCGCCGCCCTCGGCTCGACCGCAACCCTGGGGGACGCCGCCGAGGCGCTCGAGCGCGTCCAGCGGGCGCTGAGCGGGACCCCCGGGATCCGGGCCCTCCTCGCCGACGACGGCCTGGTCGCCGCCGTGGCCTCGGGCCTGGCCGAGGTCGACGCCGCCGTCGCCCGGCTGGAGGCCGCCCTCGACGCCGGTGACCTGGCGCTGTCCATCGCCGACCTGGAGGCGGTCAACGCCACGCTCGTGCGGGTGAAGGACGCGTCGTGGTCGGTGGGCCGCGACCGGCTCCCGGCCGCCCGGGCGGTGGCGGCGCTGGCCGGGCCGGGGGCGGGCGAGGCCACCGTCGACGCCTACGCGTCCGTGCACTCGGCCCTGTCGAGCATCGACCGCCTGGAGGTCCGGGGCCGGGACTCCGCCGGCCTCCACCTGCTGGTCACCGGGCACGGGCTCGACCTCGACGACCCGGCGGTACGGGCGCAGCTGGACGAGCGCATGGCCGACCCGCTGTTCACGTCGCTCGCCGTGCGGGTGCCGGGCGGCCACCTGTCGTTCGTGTACAAGGCGGCGGCCGAGATCGGCGAGCTGGGCGACAACACCCGGGCGCTGCGGCGCGCCGTCGCCGACGACGCCCTGCTCCGGCGCGCCCTCGACGCTCCCGGCGCCCGGGCCGCCGTCCTCGGGCACACCCGGTGGGCCAGCGTCGGCATCATCTCCCAGGCCAACGCCCACCCCCTCAACCAGGAGGAGGACGGCGATGCCGGCGGCCCGTACGTGGCGGCCGCCCTCAACGGCGATGTCGACAACTATGCCGACCTCATCGCCGAGGCCGGCCTGCGCATCCCCGCCGCGTTCACCACCGACGCCAAGGTGATCCCCGCCCTGGTGTCCCGCCGTCTCCGCCAGGGCGACGCGGTGAGCGAGGCGTTCCGGGCGACCGTGTCGTCGTTCGAGGGATCGACCGCCGTCGCCGCGGTGGCGGCCGACGCGCCCGACCGCCTGCTCCTCGCCCTGCGGGGGAGCGGCCAGGCCCTCTACGTGGGGCTGGCCGAGGACGCCTTCGTGGTCGCCAGCGAGCCGTACGGGCTGGTGGAGGAGACGAGCCGCTACGTGCGCATGGACGGCGAGACGCCCCCCGACGGCGGGGGTCCCGCCGGCCAGGTGCTGGTGCTGGACGCCGGCGGCGCCGGCACGGTCGACGGCATCGAGCGCCTCTCGTACGGAGGAGCGGTGCTGCCGGTGACGCCCGACGAGGTGCGGCGGGCCGAGATCACCACCCGCGACATCGACCGGGGCGGGTTCGCCCACTTCCTCCTCAAGGAGGTGACGGAGGCGCCGTCGTCGTTCCGCAAGACGCTCCGGGGCAAGATCGCAGGAGAAGGCGGCGACCTGCGGGTCGTCCTGGGCGACGACACCCTGCCCCCGGCGCTGCGGGCCGGGCTGCGCGACGGCGCCATCCGCCGGGTGCGGGTGATCGGGCAGGGGACGGCGGTCGTCGCCGGGCACAGCCTGGCCGCCGCGCTGGCGCCGTGGCTGGCGAGGGCCGGCATCGTGGTCGACGCCCTGCCCGCCACCGAGCTGTCGGGCTTCGGGCTGGACGACGACATGGGGGACACCCTGGTGGTCGCCATCAGCCAGTCGGGCACCACCACGGACACCAACCGCACCGTCGACCTGGTCCGGGCCCGGGGCGCCGCCGTGGTCGCCATCGTGAACCGGCGGGACAGCGACCTCACCCAGCGGGCCGACGGCGTCCTCTACACCTCCGACGGGCGCGACGTGGAGATGGCGGTGCCGTCCACCAAGGCGTTCTACGCCCAGGTGGCGGCCGGCTTCCTGCTCGCCCTCGCCGTGGCCGACGAGGCGGGGTGCGGCGACCGGCGGCGGGCGTCGGAGCTGCTGGCCGGCCTGCGCGACCTGCCGGCGGCCATGGAGGCGGTGCTGGCCCGGCGCCCGGCCATCGCCGCCGCCGCCGCCCGCCACGCGCCCGCCCGCCGCCACTGGGCGATCGTGGGCAACGGGGCCAACCGGGTGGCCGCCGCCGAGGTCCGGATCAAGCTGTCGGAGCTCTGCTACAAGTCGATCGCCTGCGACGCCACGGAGGACAAGAAGCACATCGACCTCTCCTCCGAGCCTCTGATCCTGGTGTGCGCCGCCGGCCTGACCGGCCCCAACGCCGACGACGTGGCCAAGGAGGTGGCGATCTACCGGGCCCACAAGGCGGCGCCGGTGGTGATCGCCACCGAGGGGGCCCGCTACCCGGCCGCCCTCGACGTGCTGGAGGTGCCGCCCGCCCACCCCATGCTGTCGTTCGTGCTGTCGGCCATGGCCGGGCACCTGTTCGGGTACGAGGCCGCCCTCACCATCGACGCCCAGGCGGTGCCGTTCCGCGAGGCGCGGGCAGCCGTCGAGGCGGTGGTGTCGACGGCCGCCGGGCCGGACGAGCTGCTGCCCGCCCTGGCCGCCCGCATCGACGGCCCCGCCTCCCGCTTCCTGGAGGCCCTCCGGGGCGGCGCCTACGACGGCACCCTCGACGCCGGCGCGGCGGTGCGGGTGGCGTCGCTGCTGCGCTACGCCCGGGGGCTGTCCCCCCTCGAGGGGTACGAGCTGGAGTTCGGCAAGGTTGGGACGCCGAGCGTCGTCATCCAGGACCTTACCGACGCCCTCACCCGCGCCATCGAGGCGCTCACCCGCCCGGTGGACGCCATCAAGCACCAGGCCAAGACGGTGACCGTGGGCATCTCCCGCTCCGAGGAGGCGCTGTTCCGGGTGCCGCTGGTGGGCGAGCTGCTCGCCGCGGGCGCCGCGCGCGACCACCTCGGCTACCGCGCCCTGCGCACGCTGGCCGCCCTCGACGCCGCCGTCGAGGAGGTCACCGGGTTCACCCGTTACCGCATCGACGGGTCGGTGGCCGACGGGGCGGCGCGCATCGCGGTGGTCGACCGGGGCGGCGTGGCCCGCCAGCTCACGTCGCGGGCCGACACCGACCCGAGGCTCCTCGGCACCAAGCACCGGGCCGCCACCGAGCGCGAGGTCACCGTGGCCCGGGGCCGGCGCGACGGGCGCACCATCGTCCTCGTCCCCGAGACCAAGGACGCCCAGGTGACCGGGATGACCCTTCTCCACGTCCGCTTCGCCGACCGCCTGGCCCCCGCCGACGCCAAGGCGGTCCTCCAGGGGTACCGGGACCGCTGGGACGCCCTGGTCGACGCCGTCACGGAGACCGAGCCGGTGTTCGGCGAGGACGTGCTGGGCGAGGTCGGCATCGTCGACCTCCTCACCCAGCCCGTCCACGTCCTGGCCGACCGCTGGCGCGGATGATCGGCCTGGGCATCGACGCCGTGGAGGTGGGCCGCTTCCGGCGGGCGCTGGCCCGGACCCCGCGCATGGCCGAGCGGCTGTTCACCGAGGGGGAACTGGCCTACGGGGCCCGCTTCGTCGACCCGGCGCCCCGCCTGGCCGCCCGCTTCGCAGCGAAGGAGGCGACCATGAAGGCGCTCGGCGTCGGGCTCGGCGCCGTCGACTTCCGGGACGTGGAGGTGTGCACGGCGGCCAGCGGTGCGCCGTCGCTGCGGCTGAGCGGCCGGGCCGCCGCCCTCGCCGGGCAGCAGGGCGTCACGACCCTCCACCTCTCCATCACCCACACCGACGCCGTCGCCGAAGCCGTCGTCGCCGCGCTGTGATCCCGGTCCTCGCGCCCGAGGAGATGAAGGCGGTCGACGAGGCGGCGCCGGAGCCCGTCGAGGTGCTGATCGGGCGGGCCGGCGCGGTCGTCGCCCGGGCGGCCGTGCGTTTGATGGGCGGGGCGTACGGCAGGCGGGTGGTGGTCGTGGCCGGGAAGGGGAACAACGGCGCCGACGGGCGGTGGGCGGCGGCCCGCCTCCGGCGGGCCGGCGTGCGCGTCGCCGTCATCGAGGCGGCCGGCGCCCCGGCGTCGCTGCCGGTGTGCGACCTGGTGATCGACGCCGCCTACGGCACCGGCTTCCGCGGCGAGTACCACGCTCCCGCGCCGCCCCTCGGGACGCCGGTGCTGGCCGTGGACATCCCCTCGGGGGTGGACGGGCTCACCGGCGAGGCGGGCGCCGGAGCCGTGCGGGCCGACGCCACCGTCACCTTCGCCGCCCTGAAACCCGGCCTGCTCCTGGGCCAGGGTCGGGAGCGGGCCGGCCGGGTGGAGGTCGCCGACATCGGGCTGGACGTGTCCAGCGCGAGGGTGCACCTGGTCGAGGACGCCGACGTGCGCATCCCGCCCCGCGGGCGGGACGCGCACAAGTGGCAGAGCGCGGTGTTCGTGGCGGCGGGGTCGCCCGGGATGACGGGAGCCGCCGTCCTCGCCGGGCGCTCGGCGCTGCGGGCGGGCGCCGGCAACGTGCGCCTGGGGGTGCCGGGAGCCGACGTGGCGCTCCTGCCGCTGGCCGAGATGGTGGGCATCACCCTGCCCCGTGAAGGGTGGGCCGACGGCGTGCTCGACGCCTCGTCCCGGTGCCGCGCCCTGGTCGTGGGGCCCGGGCTGGGCCGCCACCCGGAGGCGGCGGCCCAGGTGCGCCGGGTGCTGGAAGGGGCCGACCTGCCGGCGGTGGTGGACGCCGACGGCCTGGTGGCCGCCGAGGAAGGCCGAGTGCCCGGTGGCCCCGTCCGCGTCCTCACGCCCCACGATGGCGAGTACGAGCGACTGTGCGGCTCCCGGCCGGGCGCCGACCGGGTCGACGCGGCACGTCGCCTGGCGCGGCGGGCGGGGGCGGTGGTGCTGCTGAAGGGGTCGACCACCGTGGTGGCGTCGCCCGACGGCGCCGTCCGCCTCACGACGTCCGGCAGCTCCCGGCTCGCCACCGCCGGCAGCGGCGACGTCCTCTCCGGCATCATCGGCGCCTTCCTGGCCCGCGGCCTGGGCGGCGCCGACGCCGCCTCGTTCGGGGCCCACGTCCACGGCGCGGCCGCCGCCCTCGGCCCCGCCGAGGGGCTGGTCGCCGGCGACATCGCCGACCTCTACCTGCCGCGCTGGCTGTCGTCCCGGGCCGGCCGCTGACGGTGGCCGGCCCCGTCCAGCCGGCGCTCGGCGGGCCGCCTCCGCCGGCGTGGCGGCCCGCTTGGGCGGAGGTCGACCTGGGCGCCGTCGCCACCAACGTCGCCTTCCTGGCCGAGCGCTCCGCTCCGGCGGCCGTGTGCGCCGTCGTCAAGGCGGACGGCTACGGGCACGGGGCCACGGCCGTGGCCCGCGCCGCCCTCGGCGCCGGCGCCACGTGGCTGGCGGTGGCCCTGGTGGAGGAGGGGCTGGCCCTGCGCGACGACGGGATCGACGCCCCCGTCCTCCTGCTGTCCGAGCCCCCGGCCGGCGCCATGGGCGCGGTCGCCGCCGCCCGGCTGACCCCCACGCTGTACACCGAGGCCGGGGTGGCGGCGGCCGCCGACGCCGTCGGCACGCGACGCGCCCCGATGGGAGCCCACCTCAAGGTCGACACGGGGATGCACCGGGTGGGCGCCGACCCGGGCGACGTGCCGGCGCTGGCCAAGGCCGTCCGCGCCGCGCCGGGGCTGCGCCTGGACGGGTTGTGGACCCACCTGGCGGTGGCCGACGACCCCGGCGAGGATGCCTTCACCACCGCCCAGCTGGCCCGCTTCGAGGAGGTGCGCGACGCCCTGGCCGCCGACGGGTCGGTGCCCGGGCTGCTGCACGCCGCCAACTCGGCCGGCGCCCTGGCCCACCCCGGCGCCCGCTACGACCTCGTCCGCTGCGGCATCGCGGTGTACGGGCACTCGCCCCGGCCGGGCGCCGTCCGGGCCGGTGACCTCCGCCCCGCCCTCAGCCTGCGGGCCCGGGTCAGCCTGGTGCGCACGCTCGACGCCGGGGAGCGGCTGTCGTACGGCCGGCGCTACGCCGTGCCGGCACCGCGCAGCGTCGTGGCCACCGTCCCCCTCGGGTACGCCGACGGCGTCACCCGCCGCCTGGGCGAGCTGGGCGCCGAGGTCCTGGTGGGTGGCCGGCGCCGCCCCGTGGCCGGGACCGTCACCATGGACCAGCTCATGGTCGACTGCGGCCCCGACGCCCCGGTGGCCCCCGGCGACGAGGTGGTGCTCCTCGGCCGCCAGGGCGACGAGGAGATCCGCGCCGACGAGTGGGCCGGCCGCCTCGGCACCATCACGTACGAGGTGCTCTGCGGGATCGGGCCCCGGGTGCCCAGAGTGGTGATACCCGCCTCTGGCGCCGACGCTCCGTAGCGGTCACCGGCGCCGACCCGCAGGTCGAGGTCGAGGGTCCGCCCCGAAAGGCTCGACCGACCGTCGAGATCGGCGCGGCGGCGGGTTCCGGTCATGCTGCCCGGCGCTCATCACGGTGACCAGCCCCGCCGAAGAGGCACGACCAGGCGATTTCGGCAATTTCCACCAAGACCCTTGACATCCCGGGGCCCGCCTGCTGCCTATAAGGGTCGCAGCTCTTGAGGGGGAGGTCCGTGCAGTCCGCTTCGACGACACGCGCCGTGGGCGCTGGGATGCGTCGCGCTGCGCCGGCTGGAGCCGGCACGGCGCGCCCATCCGGGAACGCCGCCGCGTGACGCGGGCCGCGGCTCGACGGTTCGCGCTGGCCCTGGCCCTGGCCGCCAGCGTCGTCCCGCCCGTCGGTCGCGCCCTGCCGGCGACCGCCCAACTGCTCGTGTCGGCCACCGCGCCACCGGCCGCCGCCGACGCCCGCCCACTCACGCAGGCGGCGCTGGACGCCGCCCTGGCCGCCGCCAAGGGCGACTGGCTCTCGGCGAGGCCGGACGCCGACCTGGCGGCGGTCACCGCCACCGTCGCCGACCTGGCCGACGCCGAGCTGGGCCGGTCCACCGGCGCCACCATCACCGTCGATCCCGTGGCCGCCGGCCACGGCTGGTCGGTGATGCACCTCGAGGACGCCGCGTCTCGGATGGACCTCGCCACCGTGCTGCGCCACGAGCTCGGCCACGTCCTCGGCCTGGGCCACGGCGACGGCGTCATGAGCCCGACGCTGGCACCCGGGCACAGCGCCGGCGTGCCACTCGCCGCCGCGCCGACGCCGCCGCCCGGCGAGGTCGTGCCGCTGCCGTCGCCCACCACCACGACCGACCCCACCACGACCGCCCCCACCACGACCGAGCCGGCCCCGAAGCCCACCACGACCGCCGCCGCCCCCACCCCGTCGGCGGCGACCGCCACCACGACCGGCGACCTGGCGACGACCACGTCGACGGAGCCGGCGGCGGTCACCACCGCCGCCACCGCGGACCCCGCCACCAACCCGGGCGCGCCGGCCCCGTGGAACATCACCTTGTCCGACGGCCCGGCCACGCTCGTCTTCTCGGCCGACGGGCACGTGACGATCGGCGGCCGGTCCCGACCGCTGGCCATGGTCTCCGACATACTGGTGAACGGCACCAACGGCGACGACGACCTCGCCGTCGAGGTGGCCGTCGGTGCCGGCACGGTGGGCGTCACCTTCGCCGGCGGCGCGGGCACGGACACCCTCCGGGCCCCGGCCGTCGACAGCACGTGGAGCATCACCGGTCCCGACCGCGGCGCCGTCGGCTTCATCGCCTTCTCCGGCGTCGAGCGCCTGGTCGGGGCGTCCGACACCGAGGACACCTTCGTGGTGGAGGAGGGCGGGTCCCTCACCGGCACCGTCGACGGCGGGGACCGGGGCTTCGACGTGCTCGACGTCCGCGCGCGCCACGAGACCGCCGTCTACCGGGCCACCGGACCGGACTCGGGCGTGGTGACGCTCGACGGCGTGGAGTTCTCCTACGCCGGCCTCGAGCCGGTGATCATCGGCGACGCGACCAACCTGACACTGGTCGGCAGCAGCGGCGACGACGTCGTCGAGCTCAAGGTCAGCGGCACCGATCTGCTCCTCGAGTCGATGAACGACCTGTTCGAGGATCACACCTTCGCCGCACCGAGCGGCTCGCTCACCATCGACCTCGGCTCCGGGGGCGACACGCTCACCGTCAAGGGCGTGGGGACGCTGGCCGTCAAGCTCGTCCTGAAGGGCGGTGCCGACTCGGCCGACGACGACACCGACGCCCTGGTCTTCGACTCCGCGGTCGCCTTCGCCGGCGACGTCGAGGCGCGCGAGTGGGACACGGTGAGCGTGGACGACGGCGTGTCGCTCACCGACGGCGGCGCCACGGTCAAGCTCGACCTGGAGGCCATCCGCACCCTCACCGTCGGCGCGGGCTCCACCCTGAACGTCGACGGCGACCTCCGCCTGGCTGTCGTCAACGTGTACGACCAGCGCCTCACGACCTCCGTCACCGACTTCAGCGGGAGCGACCTGGTGTCGACCCTGGAGGTGAAGGCGGGCGCCACCCTCCACGGCGCCAACGTGGTCCTCCTCGTCGACTCCCAGCTCCACAAGCTGGCGGACATCAACCTGGACGTCATCACCCTCTTCGACGCCGAGGAGGAGGAGAAGGCCACCTTCACCGGCACGGTCGACTTCGTGGACGGCGGCACCGGGGCTGACTCCATCACCCGCGCCTCGGGCAGCTTCGTGGACGACGGGTTCAAGGCGGGCCAGATCGTCCGCATCACCGGGAGCACGGCCAACGACGGCGAGTTCCACGTCCTCACCGTCGAGGCCACCAAGATCACCATCGTCGCCACGGAGACGCTGTCCCCCACCACCGGCGACACCGACGTCACCATCAAGGCCTTCGAGGTCACCGCCCCTCCCATCGTGGCCCTCGACCCCGAGGTGGCGGCCAAGGACTTCAAGAAGCTCACCTTCGCCGCATCCGGGCGCACCATCACCCGCGAGGAGGGCGACTGGACGGCCGAGGGCTTCGCCGCCGGCAACGAGATCTACGTGCTGGGCACCGGCTCCAACAACGGCATGTACCAGATCGACTCGCTCACCGCGACCGTGCTCACCCTCACGACCGAGGCCACCCTGACCGACGAGACCAGCGACCCGTTCGTCGAGGTGCGCAAGGTCCACCGCATCCTCCAGTCGGGCCAGCAGCTCACCACCCTCGACCTGCTGGCGAGCCTCCTCGGGTTCGAGATCCCGAGCCTCGTCGAGTCGGGTCTCGACCTGATCGGCGCCCAGGACCCGCTGCTCGACATCTCCGGCGTGCGGGCCCAAGGCGTGTTCGGCCGCTCGGAGAGCACGCTCACGCTGCGGGACCTGGTGACCATCACCTCGACCGGCGACACCACCATCGAGGCCAAGGCCCTCTCCGACGTCTTCCTCCACACGGTGGCCCTGAAGACCAAGCCGGAGACGCCCAACGCCGGTGACAACTGGAGCGCCGAGGACTACGGCTTCACCGTCGCCGTCTCCAAGGGCACGGCCACGGTGGTGCTCGAGGGCACCGTCACCGTCAACGCCACCGGCGACCTCGCCATCCTGGCCGGGGTCGTCAACGAGCTCGACGCCAAGACGTGGGTGGTCGGCGGCGTCGAGAACCAGAGCACCACGGCCAACGCCTCCGCCCCGAAGAAGCAGGCCAGCGGCCCCTCGCTGGCCGTCACCTACGGACGCCCGGTCTCGAACGCCGACATCGCCATGGCCACGCCCAGCCTCACCGGGCGCAACGTCACCGTGCGGGCGGCGGTCGAGAACACCTTCAAGGTGGCCACCGAGAGCCTGGTCATCAAGCCGACCAGCAGGGGGATCGCCGCCGGCATTGCCATCAGCCAGGCCGACTCCAACGCCCGGGCCGTCCTCGACGGCACCACGTCGTCCACCACGGCGAACCACGGCAAGGTGACGGTGGAGGCCCGCTCGGTGAACAAGGAGAACGAGACCCGGGCCCGCTCGCTGGTGCGGGGCGGTCAGCAGTCGACCCCGGCCAGCCAGAACACCCAGCAGACGTCGCAGGCCCAGGGAACCAACCCCCAGACCGGCGCCAACAACCAGCTCAGCCTGGAGTTCGCCGCCGCGCTGGTGCTGGCCTTCAGCGGCAACTCCGCCGTGGCCGAGATCGCCGACGGCGCCGTGGTGAACGCCGACGTCGTGCTCGTGCTGGCCCGTACCGAGGACACCTTCTCCACCATCGCCATCGGCGGGTCGAGCGCGGGCGGGCAGACCGCCCTGGCCGGCGGCATCGCCTTCGCCACCTACGACAACGACGCCGACGCCTCCATCGGCGCGGCCAGCGTCACCGCGACCAAGGACGTCAACGTGGTGGCCGAGGCCACCATGCCCAAGGCCCTGGCCGTCGACGCCGACCTGGCCAAGTTGCTCGACGTCAGCCTCAACGTCCCCGACATCGACGACGATCCCTGGTACGACGCCATCAAGGACATCTGGGACTTCGTGTCGAAGGACCCGGCCACGGACCTCGAGCAGGACCTGGCCGACACCGTCGCCAAGCTCGACTTCCTCCAGGGCTTCATCGACCGCAACTCGGCGGTGGCGGGCGGCAAGGCCAACACCTACGTGGGGGCCAGTGCCGCCAAGGAGTCGGCCACCACCCAGCAGAGCAACACCGGGACGGGTGGCCAACAGCAGGCGCAGACGAAGTTCGCCTTCGGCGGCAGCTTCCTGTTCCTCACCGTCGCCAACGCCGCCGCCGCCCACGTGGACAGCGGCGCCGACGTCACCGCCGGGCCCGTGGTCCAGAAGACGTTCGCGGGCACCTCGGCGGTCAACGAGACCACCGACGAGCTCACTCTCACGGCCCACGGGTTCGAGACGGGCGACGCGGTGACCTACCGCAAGGACGCGACCACGACCGCCGTCCACGGCCTGGTGGACGGCGAGACCTACTACGTGATCAAGGTGGACGCCGACAAGGTCAAGCTGGCCAGGACCCGCGAGCTCGCCCGGCGCGGCACCGGCCTGGACCTCAAGACGGCCGACCTGCCGGCCGTCGCCGGGACCCATGCCGTGCGCCGGCCGAGCATCCACGTCGACGCCCAGGCTCTCTCCGAGACGGTGGACCTCGGCGGGTTCGCCTCGGTGCTCTCGTTCTTCGGCACGGTCGACAGCGACAAGGACCAGAACACCAAGATCCAGATCAGCGCCAAGAGCGACGGCAGCGCGGTGGGCGTCACCTTCCTCAAGACGTCCAAGGCCAATACGGCCAGCGCCGTCGTCGACGACGGGGCGACGCTCTCCGCTCCCGGCGGCGACGTGCTGGTGAGCGCCGATGCCCGCACGCTCACCGTCACGGTGGCCGAGGCGGGCGCGGCGGCCAAGGACTTCGGCATCGCCGGCACCATCGTCCTCTCCGGCGCCACCAACGCGGCCACCGCGGTGCTGGAGGACGGCGCCACCGTCACCGCCGTGCACCTCACGCTGGACGCCACCAGCGACGTGATCGCCGTCGTGTTCGCCGGCAGCATCCAGAAGGACCCGGCCACCGGCGAGACCAGCCTCGGCGCCGGCATCTCCATCGCCGTCAACGACGTCGACGCGACGGCCAGGGCGATCCGGGGGAACGTCAACGGCGGGGCCACGCCGGCGGGGAACGTCACGACCACGGGTGACGTGGTGATCCTCGCCTCTACCGGCACCCGCCTCTACGCCATCGCCATCGCCGGCGAGGCCCTCGGCGGCCAGGTGAAGCCGGCCGGCACCAACACCGGTGGCACCCAGCAGAACGCCAGCAGCACCAACACCACCCAGCAGGGTGCCAAGAGCGCCGGCGGCATGGACATCTCGGGCGTCGTCTCCTGGAACGACGTGGCCACCGTCACCGACGCCGTCCTCGACGGCGGCGGCACCATCACCATCGGCGGCGACCTGCGCATCAAGGCGGCAGCCAACGGCATGATCGTGGCCATCTCGGCGCCCTACGCCCTCGACCGGGCCAGCACCAAGAACTCCAGCACCACCAGCAGCCAGGGCAACCAGCCGCCCGCCAACCAGTCCAACACCTCGGTGGGCATCGCCGGCAGCTTCACGAACAACGTGGTGAACCAGATCACCACCGCCCGCACCGGCGACGTCACCGTCGCCGACGTGCAGAACGTCAGCATCATCGCCACCACCGACACCCGCCTGATCTCCACGTCGGCCAGCGCGGCGGGCGGCATCCGCGGGCCACCGGCTGGGCAGCAACAGCAACCGTCAAGCGGCACCGCAGCCGTGGCCGGAGCGGTCAACCTCAACCAGGTCACCAACACGACCGAGGCGAGCGTCGGGAGCGCCACGGTCATCACCGACCCCGACAGCATCAGGGTCGAGGCGAAGGACGTCATCCAGCTCACGTCTGACGCCGGCGGCTACGCCCGCCAGACGAAGTTCGGCTTCGGCGCCGGGATCGACGTCAACCTCTTCGACGTCACCGTGCGAGCCTTCGTCGCCGGCACCGTCAACGGCACGGTCCCGGGTGACGTCTCCGTCAAGGCCTCATCCGAGGTGAAGGGAATCTCCGTCGCCGCCGCCTCCGAGAAGGGCGCCGAGGAGTTCGGGCTGGCCGGCTCGGCCGCCGCCGTCTCCCTCACCAAGGTCGTCGAGGTCCGCCTCGACGCCGGGTCGCCGCTCACGATCGGGGGCACGCTCACCGTCGACGCCGCGGACCGCAACGACGTCACGATCATCGCCGGCTCGGCCGCCGGCGGCGTGAAGATCGGCGTGGGCGTGGCCTTCGGCTGGTTCGACGTCGACCGCAGCGTCCTGGCCACGATCGGCGCCCGCACCGTGACCGCCAAGAAGGTCGTGGTCGACGCCACCGCCGACGACAAGGTGCGGCTGGTGGCGGCGGCCGGCGCCAACGTCGACAACACGGCCGCCATCGCCGGCTCCATCACCTGGCTGGACGTGGCCGGCACCATCGAGGCGCTGGTCGACGGGGCCACGATCACCACCGGCGACGGCACCGACCCGGCGGACGTCGCCCTGGACGTGCGGGCCGCCTACGCCTCCGACGCCGACTTCAGCGAGCTGCTGGTGATCGCCGGCGCCTTCGCCGTCAACCTGCGGGACCAGACGCAGCAGAACGGCCAGAACCAGAACCCGGGCCAGGGCGGCGGCGGCGCCAACAGCATCGACGCCTCGGTCGGCGCCTCCGCCGCCATCACCACGCTCTCCCAGACGGTGGTCGCCCACCTCGTGAACACGACGGTCGACGCCGCCGGCGACGTGAAAGTCGTGGCCAGCTCGGCGGCCGAGATCCTGATCATCGCGGTGGCCGGTGCGCTGGTGAACGAGTCGCAGAGCGCCTCCGGCGGCAGCGGCAGCGGCGGCGCCCCGTTCGCCCTGGCCGGGGCGGCGGCCGGCTCGGTGAACCACATCACGTCGGTCGTGAAGGCCGAGGTCGTGGGCGGCGCCGTCACGACGACCGACGGCGGCGGCGTCCTCGTGCGGGCGACCGACTCCTCGGACGTCACCGCCGACAGCGGCGGCGTGTCCATCGCCCGGGTGGCCGGCGGCACCAAGGGCGGGACGTCGCTGTCCTTCGGCATCTCCTTCGCCTTCAACGACATCTCGGCCGCGGTGTCGGCGCTGGTGGACGACACCGACCTCGTCGTCGCCGGCGACCTCGACGTCCAGGCCGTCTCGGACCTCTCGATCTTCGCCCTGACCATCGGCGGGGCGGCGTCGCTGGCCTCGAGCAGCGGCGGCAGCGGCGGCCCGTTCGTCGGCGCCGCGGCCGGCACGTGGTCGCTCAACGAGGTGGTCGCCACCACCACCGCCTCGGTGGGCAACGCCAGCAGCCTGAGGGCGGCCTCGATCACCGTGAAGGCGGACGACACCACCCGTATCGAGGCCATCGCCGGCGCCCTGTCCCTGACCCAGGCCAGCGGCTCGGGGCAGGCGGCCAACGGGTTCAGCCTCGGCGTGGCCCTCGCCTTCAACGACGTCGACAACGTGGTCCGCGCCCTGGTCGAGGCGTCCTCGCTGGCCGCCACCGGGGCCGTCGACGTCCTCGCCACCGAGGACGCCGGGATCTTCGCCCTCACCATCGCCATCGGCGGCGCCCTCTCCTCCGGCGGCGGGGGCAGCAGCGGCGGTGGGTTCAACTTCACCGGTGCGGGCGCCGGGAGCGGCAACTCGATCGCCACCGTGGTGGAGGCCATCGTGCGGACCGGCTCCACGGTGCTCACCGGCGGCACCGGGGACGTCACCGTCCGGGCGTCCGACACCTCCGACATCGACGCCGACGCCGGCGCCGCCGCCCTGGCCCGGACCGGCGGAACGGCCGTGACCCTGGGCGCCTCGGTGGCCATCAACTCCATCGCCAACGACGTGAACGCCCTCGTCGACTCGTCCGACGTGGCCGCCGGCGGCGACGTGCTCGTCGAGGGCCTGGAGTCGGCGACCATCTTCTCCCTCGCCATCGCCGGCGCCGCCACCAACGGGACGCAGAGCTCCAGCGGCGGCGGCTCGATCGCCTTCAACGGCGCCGGGGCCGTCACCAAGAACGAGATCGACAACGACGTGTCCGCCCGGATCACCAACGCGGCCGCCCCGAACGGCGTCTCCGCCGCCGGCCAGGTGAAGGTGTCGGCGTCCGACAGCAGCGAGATCGACGCCATCGCCGGCGTCGCCACCCTCGTGCTGTTCCCGAGCGGCAGCAGCGTGAACGTGGGCGCCGCCATCGCCGTCAACACCACCGACGGCGACGCCGAGGCCACCGTGGTGGGGTCGGACGTCGACGCGGCCGGCGACGTGGTGATCGAGGCCGGCACCGAGGCCGACGTCTACGCCTTGGCCATCGGCCTGGCCGCCACCATCTCCGGGAGCCAGCAGCGCAGCGGCGGCACGCCCTGGAGCTTCGACCTGGCCGGCAGCGTGGTCTTCAACGGCGTGGCCAACACCGCCCGCGCCGGGCTCGACGGCTCGGACGTGAGCGCCGGCGGTTCGGTCACCGTCGCCGCCTCCGACGCCACCGTGGTCACGGCCGACGCCGGTGCCGCCGCCGTGGCCGTCACAAGCGGCAACACGCTGGCCTTCGGCGCCTCCGTCGCCATCAACGACGTGGCCAACACCGTCGAGGCGCTGGTGGACGACTCCACGGTGACGGCAGCCCAGGACGTCGCCATCTCGGCTACCTCCTCCTCCACCATCGACGCCCTGGCGGTGGCCGGGGCGGGTGCCGTGCAGACCAACAGCAGCGGCTCGGGCAACGGCCGGTTCTCGGCCGTGGGCGCCGGCGCCGTCACCGTCAACAGCGTCGCCAACGTCGTGCGGGCCGCCGTGCGGGGCACGTCGTCGGTCACGGCCACCGCCGGCTCGGTGTCCATCACGGCCACCGACACCTCCACGATCGACGCCGACACGGCGGCCGCCGCGGTCGCCGTTAAGACGTCGGGCAGCGGCAACAGCCTCACCGTGGCGGCCGGCCTCGGCTTCAACGACGTGGCCAACGACGTCTTCGCCTCCATCGAGCCGGGCACCTCGGTCCTGGCCGGTTCGCTGGTGTCGGTGCAGGCGTCCTCCCTGGCCGCCATCGCCGTGCTGGCCCTCGGCATCGCCGGCAGCGCTTCGACCGGCGGCGGCAGCGGCGGCGGTGGCAGCGGCGGCGTTTCGTTCGCCGGTGCCGGCAGCGGCGGCGCCAACGGCATCGCCAACCGCACCAAGGCGTCCGTCTCGGGGGCCACGGTGGTCGCCGGCGGGGACCTGTCGGTGACGGCCGTGAACGACGCGTCGATCAAGGTCGACGCCGGCGCCGTCGCCGTGGTGCTGAACAAGGGCCCACCCGGCGCCGTCGCCCTCGGTGCGTCCATCGCGTTCAACGGCGTCGACACCGAGACCACGGCGACCGTCGAGTCGAGCACCGTCACCGCCGCCGGGGCCACCGTCTCGGCCACGGCCAACGCCACCATCGACGCCCTCACGTTCGCCGGCGGGCTCACGGCGACGCATGGCGGCAGCGGCGGCGGGTCCGGGTTCTCCCTGGCCGGCGCCGGCGCCGCCTCCAAGAACACGGTCGACAGCGACGTCGAGGCCGCCGTCCGCACGGGTGCCGTCGTGAACGTCACCGGCGACGCCGCCGTGTCGGCCTCCGACACCTCCACGATCAACGCCGACGCCGGCGGGGCCGCCGTCGGGCTGTCATCCCGCCAGAGCGGTGGCGCCGACGTCACGGTCGGTGCCGCGCTCGCCGTCAACGAGATCAACGCCGACGTGCTCGCCACCGTCGCCTCGGCGTCGGTCACCGTCGGCGGGAACCTCACGGTCTCCGCCACGTCCGACGCCACCATCGACGCCTTCACCTTCGGCATCGCCGGCACCGTCACCAGCACCAGCCAGGGCGGCGGGATCAACTTCACCGGTGCCGGCTCCGGCTCGGGCAACACCGTCACCGGCTCCACCGTCGCCCTCGTCACGGCCACCCCGGTGCTCAGCGTGGGCGGCGCGCTCGCCATCACCGCCCTCGACGAGTCGACCATCACGGCCGACGCCGGCGCCGCCACGCTGGCCGTGAGCAAGAGCCAGGGCGGCGTGTTCAACGTATCGGTCGCCATCTCGGCCTCGTCGAACTCGATCACCCGCACGGTGCAGGCGGCCATCACCTCGGTGCCCGCCGTCCAGGCCCAGTCGGTCACCGTGACGGCGACGGCCCGCGCCACCGTCGACGCCCTGAGCCTGGCCGGTACGGGCAGCTTCTCGCAGAGCCAGCAGGGCGGCATCGGGGGCACCGGCGCCGGGGCCGGCTCCGGCAACACCGTCCGCCTGACCGTCGAGGCTCTGATCACCGACTCGCCCGTCACCACCACCGGCGGGGCGGTCACCGTCGCCGCCGTCGACGAGTCCGACATCGACGCCGACGCCGGCGGGCTGGCCGCCTCGCTGAACGTCACCGGCAGCGGCTTCGGCGGGTCGGTCACCGTCGGTGCCGCCGTGGTGGTCAACGACGTGGCCGATGTCGTCACCGCCGCCGTCACCGACTCGCCCGTCACGGCCGCCGCCGGCGTGTCGGTCACCTCGTCCTCCACCGCCACCGTGTCGGCCGTCGCCATCGGCATCGCCGGCTCGGTGAGCACGGGCCAGGGCTCCACGGCCGGCCTGGCCGGTGCCGGCTCGGGCATCTCGAACACGGTCGCCAACACCACCACGGCCGTCATCCAGTCCGGTGCCATCACCACGGCGGGCCCCGTGACCGTCGCCGCTTCCGACGCCTCCTCGACCAGCGCCACAGCCGGGGCGATCGCCATCCAGATCGCCAACGGCGGCCAGGGCTTCGGCGGCGGCGCCGCCATCGGCGCCGGGGTCGTCGTCGCCTCCGTCACCAACACCGTCCGGGCCATCGTCGACGCCTCGCCCCTCGGGACGACGGCGGCGAAGACGGGCTCCGTGTCGGTGACGGCCACGTCCGGCGCCACCGTCTCCAGCACCGCCTTCGCCGGTGCCGTGGGTGCCTCGAACAGCGGCGGCGGTGGCTCGCTGGCCTTCGGCCTGGCCGCCGCCGTGGCCGTCAACACGGTGGCCAACACGGTCGAGGCCCTGGTCCGGGACAACAGCTCGATCGCCTCCGCCGGCGCCGTCACCGTCGCCGCCTCGGACACCTCGGACATCGACGCCGTCATGGTGGCGGGCGCCCTGGTCGGCTCCAACGGCTCCGACGTCAGCGCCTCGGTGGCCGGCTCGGCCGGCGTCGGCTCCAACACCATCGCCAACACCGTCACGGCGTCGGTGGCCGTCCCGTCGGTCGTGGCCGGCGCCGGCGGGGTCAGCGTGACCGCCACCTCCACCTCGTCGATCACCGCCTCGGCCGTCTCCATCGGCGGCGCCCTGTCCAGCGGCACCACCGCCGGCTTCGCCCTGGCCGGCAGCGGCGCGGTGGCCATCAACAAGGTCGACAACACCGTCTCGGCCTCGATCACCGGCACCACGGCGGTCACTCCCGGCGGCGTCACCGTCTCCGCCTCGGACGGCTCCACCATCTCGGCCACCGTCACCGCCGTGGCCCTCGCCCTCGCCACCGGCGACGTGGGCGTGGCCGGTGCCGTCGGCGCCTCGGTGGCGATCGACGACATCACCAACTCCGTGTCCGCCACCGTCACCGGCTCGACCATCACGGCCGGCGGCGCCGTCGCCGTCACCGCCTCGGAGACGGCGAACATCGACTCGGTCGCCGTGGGCGTGGCCGTGTCGGGCGCCTGGTCGCAGAACGGCGCCAGCGCCGGCGTCGCCCTGGGCGGCGCGTTCGCCCGCAACACGATCGACGACACCGTCTCGGCCCTCGTCACCGGCAGCTCGGTGTCGGGGTCGACGGTGACGGTCTCGGCGACCGACGGCTCGTTCATCGACGCCACGCCGGTGGCCGCCAGCCTCGCCGTGTCGGTCGGCAGCACGGCGGTCGGCCTGGCCATCAGCGGCGCCGTGGCCGTCAACGAGATCGCCAACACGGTCAGCGCCGTCGTCGACGGGTCGACCGTGAACGCCGGCGGCGACGTGGCGGTGTCGGCCACCGAGGCGGCGGCCATCACCGCCACGCCGACGGCGGCGTCGGTGGCGGTGGGCGTCGGCCTCCAGGTCGCCGCCGTCACGGTCTCCGCCGCCGTTCCCGTCGCCACCAACACGATCGGCAACACCGTCGAGGCGCGGGTGCGCAACGCCAGCACGGTCACGGGGGCGGACGTGGCCGTCACGGCCACCGACTCGGCGAAGATCACCGCCACCGCGGTGGGCGTGGCCGTCTCGGCGTCGGTCGCGCCCTCCGGCCTGGCCTTCGCCGCCGCCGCCGCGGTGTCCGTGGCCGTCAACGAGATCACCGACTCGGTCACCGCCGCCGTCCAGTCCTCCACCGTCACGGCCACCGGTGCGGTCACCGTCTCCGCCTCGAGCACCGCCGAGGTCGTCGCCACCGCCGTCGGCGTGGCCATCGCCATCGCCGGCTCGGGCAGCGGCGGTGCCGGTGCCCTGGCCCTCGGCGGCGCGGCGACCACGAACACCGTCACCATGACGGTCGCCGCCCTGGTGAACCCGAGCACGATCACGGCGGCGTCCATCACCGTCAGCGCCACGGACACCTCCACGATCACCGCGACGCCCACCGTCGCCAGCCTCAGCGTGGCGATCGGCGACGTCGCCGTGGCCATCAGCCTCGGGGCGGCGGTGGCGGTCAACACCGTCGCCAACACGGTCAGCGCGCTGGTCGCCGGCTCGACGCTCACGTCCACCACCGGCAGCGTCACCGTCAGCGCCTCCGAGTCCTCGACGATCACGGCCACCGCCACGGCGGCCTCGGTGAGCGTGGCCGCCGGCATCTCCGCCGCCTCGGTGGCGCTGTCCGGTGCCGCCACCTCGGCCACCAACACCACCACCACCGCGGTGTCCGCCACGGCCGTCGACTCCACGATCCTCTCCGCCGACGACGTGACGGTGTCCGCCACCGACTCCGCCACCATCAACGCCGTGACCGTGGCGGTGTCGGTCTCGGCCTCGGCCGCTCCCGGCTTCGCCCTGGCCGGCTCGCTCGCCGTGTCGGTGGCGGTCAACGCCATCAGCGACACCGTCGGCGCCGAGGTCGAGCGCACCAAGGTGACCGCCACCGACGCCGTCACCGTGTCGGCATCGACGACGCCGACGATCACCGCCACTCCGGTCGGCGTCGCCGTCGCCGTGGCCGGCTCGGGCGGCGTCACCGGCGCCGTGGCCCTGGGCGGGGCCGTCGCCACCAACACCATGGCCACCACCGCCTCGGCGTCCGTCGTCGACAGCACGGTGGCCGACGGCCGGGGCGTCAGCGCCGGCAGCGACGTCTCGGTCACGGCCACCGACGCCGCCACCATCACCGCCACGCCGACGGTCGCCAGCCTGAGCGCGGCCATCGGCGGGGGCGGCGCCGTCGCCGTGAGCCTCGGCGCGGCGGTGGCCGTCAACGACGTCTCGAGCGCCGTGGGCGCCCTGGTCTCCGACGCCACGGTCACCTCCACCGGCGCCGACGTGGTGGTGGAGGCTGACGAGTCGTCCGCCATCACCGCCACCGCCACGGCGGCGTCGATCGGCGTGGCCGCCGACGTGGCCGCCGTCTCGGTGGCGCTGTCGGTGGCGGCCACCGCGGCGACCAACACCACCAGCACGGCCGTCTCCGCCGTCGTCGCCGACGCCACCGTGTCGGGTACCGACGTGACCGTCGAGGCCACCGACTCGGCCACGATCACCGCCACGACGGTCGCCGTCTCGGTGGCGGCCTCGGCCAGCCCCGGCTTCGCCCTGGGCGGCACGGTGGCCGTGTCCGTCGCCGTCAACGAGATCAGCGACACGGTCAGCGCCCGCGTCGAGCGCTCCAAGGTCACCGCCGCCGACGCCGTCGTCGTGTCGGCCTCCACCACACCGACCATCACGGCCACCCCCGTCGGCGTGGCCGTGGCCGTGGCCGGCTCGGGCGGCGCGGCGGGCGCCGTGGCCCTGGGCGGGGCGGCGGCCACCAACACCATCTCGACGTCGGCCTCGGCGTCGATCCTCGACAGCGCCGTGGCCGACGGCCGCGGCGTGGTCGCCGGTGGCGACGTCTCGGTCACCGCCACCGATTCGGCCACCATCACCGCCACGCCGACCGTGGCCAGCCTCAGCGTCGCGGTGAGCGGCGGGCCCGGCGTGGCCGTCTCGCTGGGCGGCGCCGTGGCCGTCAACACGATCACCGACACGGCGACGGCCACCATCGACGGCTCCAGCGTCACGGCCACGGGCGACGACGTGTTCGTCACCGCCACCGAGACGTCGTCCATCCTCGCCACGCCGGTCGCCGCCTCGATCAGCGTGGCCGTGTCCGCCCTCTCGGTCGCCGCCGCCGGTGCCGGCACCGTGGCCACCAACACCATCGACAACATGGTCTCGGCCACCATCGCCGGCGGCAGCTTCGTGAGCGCCGGCAACGTGTCGGTGTCGGGCAGCGACACCTCCACCATCGAGACGGCGGCCGTGGCCGTCACCGTTTCGGTGGCCGCCGGTGCCAGCTTCAGCCTGGGCGTGTCCGTCAGCGCGTCGGTGGCCGTCAACACCGTCACCGGGTCGGTCACCGCCGCCATCGACGACGCCACCGTCAACGCGTCCGGCTCCGTCACCGTCTCGGCGTCCACCACCCCCACCATCACCGCCCTCGCCGTGGGCGTGGCCGTGGCCATCGCCGCCGACGCCACCTTCGCCGGGGCCGCCGCCCTGGGCGGGGCCGCCACCACCAACACCATCGGGACCACCGCCGAGGCGCTGGTGCGCAACGGCTCGTCGGTGACGGCGTCCGGCCCCGTGTCGGTGACCGCCACCGACACCGCCACCATCACCTCCAACCCGGTGGTGGCCAGCCTCAGCGTCGCCCTCAGCGGCGGTGCCGGCGTGGCCGTGTCGCTGGGCGGCGCGGTGGCCGTGAACACGGTCACCAACACGGCCAGGGCGTCGGTCGACGGCTCCGCGGTCACCTCGACGGGAGGCAACGTCACCGTCACCGCCACCGAGAGCTCGACCATCATGGCGACGCCGGTGTCCGCCTCGATCAGCGTGGCCGTCTCCGCCATCTCGGTGTCGGTGGCCGGCGCCGTCTCGTCGGCCACGAACACCGTGGCCGACACGGCCGAGGCGTCGGTCGTCGGCGCCAGCACGGTCAGCGGCGCCGACGTCTCGGTCACCGCCACCGACACCGCCACCATCAAGACCGTCGCCACCGCCGTCACCGTGTCGGTGGCCGCCGCCGCCGCCTTCGCCGGCGGTGTGAGTCTCAGCGCCGCAGTGGCCGTCAACGACGTCGACGACCGGGCCACGGCCAAGGTCGACGGCTCGACGGTGACGGCCACCGGAGGCGTCACCGTGTCGGCGAGCACCACGCCCACCATCACGGCCACCACGGTCGGCGTGGCCGTGGCCGTGGCCGCCGGCGCCGTGGCGGGCGCCGTCGCCCTGGGCGGAGCCGCGACCACGAACGCCGTCAACACCACGGCGGAAGCCCTGGTGCAGGGCGTCTCGACTCTCACCGCCACGGGCAGCGGCAACGTCCTCGTCTCCGCCGCCGACGGCTCGGTCATCACCTCCAACCCGATCGTGGCCAGCATCAGCGTGGGCGTCGACCTCGGTGGCGGCGCCGGCGTCGCCGTCTCGCTGGGTGGCGCGGTCGCCGTCAACACCGTGGGCAACACGGTCAGGGCCAAGGTCGCCTACTCGTCCGTGACCTCGGACAGCGGCGACGTCGGCGTCACCGGCACGGAGAGCTCGACCATCACGGCGACCCCCGTGGCGGCGTCCATCGCGGCGGCCGTGAGCGTGACCGCCGTGTCCATCGCGGTGGCGGGCGCCGCGTCGGTGGGGACCAACACCATCTCGAACGCGGTCGAGGCGTCGGTCGTCGGCGCCACCTCGGTGGTCGACGGCGACAACGTGAGCGTCACGGCCGCCGACACGGCGAAGATCAAGACGACGGCCACCGCAGTGAGCGTCGCCGTCTCCGTCGCCCCCGGCTTCTCGGGCGGCGCAGCGGTCAGCGCCTCCATCGCCACCAACACCGTCACCGACACCGTGACGGCGAAGATCGACGACGCCACGGTCACCGCCTCGGGCACGGTGACGGTGGACGCCGACACGACCCAGACCATCACCGCCACCACGGTCGGCATCGCCGTCGCCGTCGCGGCCTCCGCGGCGGTGGCCGGTGCGGTCGCCCTCGGGGGCGCCGCCACCACCAATACGATCGGGACGACGGCTCAGGCGCTCGTGCAGAACAACGCCACGGTCACCGCCGGCGGGGCGGTGACGGTCGGTGCCAGCGACCTCGCCACCATCACGTCCACCCCGATCGTGGCCAGCCTCAGCGTGGGCGTCGGCGGCGCGGCCGGCGTCGCCGTCGCCATCGGTGGGGCCGTCGCCGTCAACAACATCACCAGCGCCACGGCGGCGAAGATCCTGGGGTCGACCGTCACCTCGACGGGCGGAGACGTCTCCGTCGGGGCGTCGGAGACCTCGTCGATCACGGCCACGCCGGTGTCGGCCTCGATCAGCGTGGCCGTCAGCGCCATCTCGATCAGCGTGGCCGGCGCGGTGGCCGTGGCGACCAACACCACCGACGCCGTGGTCACCGCCTCCATCGCCGGCGGCTCGACCGTCTCGGGCGGCGACGTCACCGTCACGGCCTCCGACACCGCCACCGACACCACCACCGTGACCGCCGTGTCCCTGGCCATCTCCGCCGCCGCGGGCTTCGCCGGCGGCGTGGCCGTGTCGGACTCCGTGTCCACCAACGACATCGGCGACGTCGTCCTGGCCACCGTCGACAGCTCCAAGGTGACCGCCACCGGCGCTGTCACCGTGTCGGCCTCCACCACACCGACGATCAGCACGACCGCCACCGGCATCGGCGTGGCCGTCGCCGTGGGCGCGGCCGCGGCCGGCGCGGCCGCCCTGGCCGGCGCCCAGACGATCAACACCATCTCCACCAGCGCCACGGCGTCGATCGCCAACAGCCTGGCGTCGGCCGGCCGGGGCGTCACCGCCGCGAGCGACGTCTCCGTCACAGCCACCGACACCGCCACCATCACCTCCAACGCCATCGCCGCCGCCCTCACCGTGTCGGTGTCGCTGGGCGGCAGCGGGGCGGCCTCCCTCGGCTCGGCCACCGCCCTCAACGACGTCACCAGCGCGACCACCGCCGCCATCGACGGCTCCACCGTCACCTCGACGGGTGGGAAGGTGGCGGTCACCACCACCGAGTCGTCCACCATCACGGCCACGCCGGTGGCCGCCGCCCTCAGCATCTCGGTGTCGCCGGCCTCGATCTCGGCCGCCGCCAGCGCCGCCGTGGCCACCAACACCATCGCGACCAACGCCACGGCCCGCGTCTCCGCCGGCAGCACGGTGACGGCGGCCACGACCGTCGACGTGACGGCGACCGACACCTCGTCCATCACGGCCACCGTCGTGGCCGTGGCGTTCAGCGTCGGCTTCGTCGGCGTGGCCGCCGGCGTCTCCTACACCGACAACCAGATCACCAGCACCACGTCGGCCTCCGTCACCGGGTCCACGGCCACGGCCAACGGAGGCGGCATCACCATCGAGGCCACCTCCACCCAGTCGCCCACTGCCACCGCAGTGGCCGTGGCCGTGAGCGTGGCGCCGGTCGGCTTCTCCGGGGCCGGCGCCAGCTCCACCACCGACATCGCCAGCACCACCCAGGCCTACGCCGGCAGCTCCGCCCTCACCGCCGCGGGCGCCGTGAAGGTCCACGCCATCTCCACGCTCACCGCCACCGCCTCCGGCGACGGCGCCGCCGTGGGCACAGCCGTGGGCGTGGCCGTCATGTTCGCCGACGCCTCGGTGGGCGGCAGCACGCTGGCCTACGTGAGCGGCGGCACGACGTCCGTCACCGCCCCCAGCCTCCAGGTGAAGGCCGAGGGCTACCACACCACCGACGCCTCGGTGGTGAGCGTGGGCTTCGGCCTCGGCGGCGGCGGCGCCGCCGGTGGGACCGAGAGCACCATCTCGCGGGTCACCGAGGCCTTCGTCGGCGCCCGGGCCGGCGCCGTGCCCTCCGGCACCACCTCGCTCGCCTTCACGGGCACGGTCGACATCGACGCCGTCTCCACCTCCACCGCCGACTCCAGCGCCAAGGGCGGCGCCATCGGCGGCGTGTCGATCGCCGCCTTCACCTCGGACGCCGCGATCACCCAGGCGACGCTGGCCTACGTGGGCGAGGGCGCCACGGTGACGGCCACCACCCTCGACGTGACGGCCACCGCCACCGAGACCGCCACCAGCGAGGTCACGCCCATCGGCGTCGGCGCCATCACGGGCACCGGCGGCACGTCCGAGGCCAGCGCGTCGGGCGACACGGAGGCGTTCGTGGGCGCCCGCACCGGCAACGTGCCGGCGGCGACGCCGACCACCACGGTCACCCTCACCGGCGCCGCCACCCTCACCGCCACCTCGACGGCCACGGCGAACTCCGACATGTTGAGCGTCGGCGTCGGCGCCCTCGCCGTCTCGGTCGTGCTCGTCGAGGCCACGGTCGGCGCCGCTGCCCGCGCCTACCTCGGCGGCGGGGCGAAGCTGACCGCGACCAGCCTGACCGGCTCCGCCACGTCGAACCGCGACGCCGACGCCGACGCCGACGTGGTCGGGGTCGGCGCGGTGACCGGCGCCGGCGCCAGCTCCAAGGCGTCGACCAACGGCGCGGCGTCCGCCTTCATGGCCGCCGGCAGCGAGGCGACCCTGACCGGCGCCGCCTCGTTCACCGCCACCACGCCGGTCAATGACGCCACGAGCACGCTCCTCGGCGTCAGCGTGACGGCGGTGGGCGGCTCGGTGGTCCTGAGCGAGGCCGACGCCGCCGGCACCACGGAGGCCTACGTGGCCGGCACGCTGGGCGCCACCACCCTCGGGCTCACGGCGACGTCCACCAACACCGCCACGCCGGAGTCCACCACCGTGGCCGTGGCCGCCGGCACCTTCACCGTCTCCACCACCGAGGCCAAGATCAGCCAGACCACCGACGCCGGGCTGCGCAGCGGCGCCGTCGTGACGCTCAGCGGCGCCGCCACCTTCACCGCCACCTCCACCTCCACGCCGACGGCCGACACCACCGGGGTGAACGTGGGTGTGGTGGCGGGCGCCGCCCAGTTCGTGAAGTCGACGCTGGGCGGCACCACCAAGGTGGGCAGCACCTCGGGCACCAGCCTCACCGCCTCCTCGCTCACGGCCACCGCCACGTCGAACAACAGCTCGGCCGGCCACGTGGACGCCTCCGCCACCTTCGTGGGCGTCACCCTCCTCGGCGGCAACGGCGCCGTCATCGCGGCCAACGTCACCCAGACGACGCAGGCCACGATCGCCGGCACCACCACCCTCACGGGGGCGGCCTCGCTGACCGCCACCTCGAACACGTGGGCGACCGCCGAGAACGCCAACGTCTCGGTGAGCGGGCTGAGCATCACCGTGATGGACGTCAAGGCCACCCTGGGCGGGACCACGATCGCCGGGGTGGCCGACGGTGGCTCGCTCTCCGCCGGGTCGCTCACCGCCAACGCCACCGGGAACGCCACGTCGAGGGCGGAGACCAACTTCGTCGGCGTCTCCCTCGCCGGCGGCAGCGGCTCCCAGACGACCGCCACGCTGACCCAGACGACCAGCGCCGTCGTGGGCGACAACGCCACCGTGTCGCTCGGCGGGGGCGCGGCCAGCCTCAACGCCACCGGTGTGGCGACGTCGACGGCGACGACGGCGGCCGTCAGCGTCGGCGGCGTCCAGGTCAACCTCATGGCGGTGGCGGCGAGCACGGCCGGCTCCGTCAACGCCTCCGTCGGGGACGGGTCCACCGTCACCGCCGGCTCGCTGTCGCTCGTGGCCAACGGGACCCAGACGCCGACGGCCACCTCGTCCTTCGTCGGCGTGAGCGGCCTGAGCATCGGCGGCAGCACGGTCTCCTCCTCCGATACCACCGCCACCGTCACCCGGGTCGGCTCCGAGGCGGGCGGGGCGAACGCCGCCAGCGTCACAACCACGGGTGCGTCCGGCGTCGTCGCCACGGCCACGACCCTCTCGCGGGTCTCGGCCACGGCCGACTTCGTGAGCGTCGGCATCCTCGGCGACGCGGCCAAGGTGACGACGACCGCCACCGCGTCGCCTCAGACGAAGTCCTACGTCGGGAACAAGGCCAGCGTGGCGACGGGCTCGTTCGACGCCGCCTTCACCGCCATCTCCCGTGCCGCGGCCAAGGCCTTCGGCAGCGGGGTCAGCGCCGGCGGTCTGTTCGCCGCCGGGTCGGCGGGGGCCACCGCCACGCTGTCGCCCACCGTGTCGGCGTTCACGACCGGCACGGGCTCGCTCACCGGCCGCCACGTGACGTTCCGCTCGCGGCTGAACACCGACTCGGCCGGCAACCCCGACCTGCCGCCCGGGTACACCGAGCAGGCGTCCTCGGGCGTCAAGCTCGGGTCCGGCTCGCTCGTCGCCGGCGTGGCGGGCGGCGTCGTGACCTCGACCGACTCGTCCACCGTCACGACCAGCGTCGGCGGCAAGACGGTCAACGTCACCGGCAACCTGGTGATCGAGAGCCTCGTGCACCAGCGGGCCTTCGCCGACGGCTTCGCGGTGGGCCTGGGCCTGGTGGCCGGCGTCGGCGTGATCGACGGGACCGCCACGGTCGGCGGCTCGACGACCACGTCGATGACGGGCACCGTCTCGAACGCCGCCTCGATCACCATCCGCAGCCGGGTCCGCTCCTCCTCCAAGTCCGACGTGGCCGGCGTGGCCGCCGCGCTGGGCGGCGGCGGCGCCGACGTCGAGTCGACCGCCACCACCTCGCCCACCGTGACCACCACCGTCTCCGGGTCGGTCACCGCCTCCGGCAACGTCGTGGTCGAGTCCGACGTCCACACCAGCGTCGAGGCCCTGGCGTCGGGGTCGTCGGTCGCCGGCATCGTGGCGGTCGGCATCGTGAAGGCGAAGGCGGAGGCCAAGCCCAGGATCACCACGAGCGTCACCGGCTCGTCCTGGATCACCAGCTCGACCGGGAACGTCCGCATCAGCACCTGGCACAACACCAACAGCGGCACGCTGCTCGACTCGAACATCGTCAAGGCCGGCGTCGAGTCCCTGTCCGCCTCGCTCCTGGTCTCGGCCTCGAAGGCGGAGGTGACCGCCAACGCCTCGGCCACGGTCACGACCTCCACCGGCGCCAGCACCACGCTGGCCGCGCCCAACGGCACCGTGACCGTCGAGGCCAAGTCGGCCGACGTCTCGCTCGCCCGGGCCAAGACGGTGGGCGGCGCCCTCATCCAGGTCTCGACCAACATCGACCCGGCCGCCACCACGGCCGGCACCACCAAGGCCGAGGCGCTCGGCCACGTCCGCCAGGGAACGTCGGGGAGCGGCGCGCTGACCTACGTGGTCACCGCCGAGGGCGTCGACTTCGCCTCCTCGGTGCTGGACACCGGAACGGGCGGGGCCATCAACATCTCCACCGGCTCGGCGTCTCAGGCCACGGTCGACTCCACCGTCGAGGCCGTCCTCGGCCAGAGCGGCGCCGTGATCGTCGCCGGCAGCGCGGTGACCGTGCGGGCCAAGGGGATCAGCGACGGTGACGCCACGACTCGGTCCGGCTCGGGCGGGGCCATCAACGTCACGGGGTTCGGCGCCACGGTCAGCACGTCGCCCGAGGTGAAGGTGTCGGTCGGCGGCGGCGCCACCATCACGGCGCCGACGGTCACCATCGACGCCACCCACAACACCAACCCGCCGGTGTACAGCAACGGCCTGTTCAGCGCCGTGGGCGACGTCACCCTGGCCGACGACATCGCCGGCAACCGGATCACGTTCTCCGCCGTCCACGGCCTCAGCACCGGCCAGTCGGTGACCTACCGCGACAACGGCGGCACGACCATCGGCGGCCTCACCGACAACCGCCGGTACGCGGTCATCATCCCCTCGGGCCCGGGTGTGGACTCCACCAAGTCGCTCCAGCTGGGTGTGGTGTTCACCGGCAACGAGGTCAACGTGCCGCCGGGCCAGCCGGCCGGCGACGTCGACGTCGAGACCGACGAGATCCGCTTCGACGGCCGCCACGGGCTGGTGGACGGCGACCTGGTCTGGTACTTCGCCCCCACCGGCAGCACGGCCGTCGGCGGGCTGGTGCACGGCAAGCTCTACCGGGTCGAGAAGGTCGACGAGTTCACCATCAAGCTCGCCGATCCCCTGGTGGTGCGCGACACCGAGTCGGTGAACGCCTCGGCCGTGGGCAGCGACGTCACGGGCGGCTACGTCGACACCGCCCACAACTTCCAGCTCAACGACCCCGTGACGTACCGGGCGTTCGCTACCCACACGTTCAACAGCCAGGTCGTCGATCTGATGATGGCCAGCTCCACGAAGCCCCAGGTGACCAACAACGCCCTGGTCTACGACAACAACCAGAACACGATCTTCCTGGGCACCAACTTCAACAACGACGGCGACGCCCAGACCGGGCACAACTTCAACACCGGCGACCGGATCTTCTACCAGGTGACCAACGGGTCGCCCCTGGGCGGGCTCTCCAACAACACCTTCTACTGGGTCCGCCGGGTCGACGGGTTCCGTATCCAGCTGGCCACGACGAAGTGCGGCGCCACCGGCCTGGACGCCGACTGCCCGGGCAGCGGCGACCCCGGTCCCAGCGTTATCGCCATCAGCGGCGACCGCTCGGCGGCCGGCGTGAAGGCCGTCCACAAGCTGTACAAGGAGAACGACGCCCCCCTGTCGGGCCTCACCGACGGCGCCGTCTACTTCGCGATCCCGGTGAGCGCGACGCGGTTCCGGCTGTCCGACACCTTCGGCGGCTCGGCCATCTCGTTCAGCAACGGCGGCCGCACCGGCGGGCCCCACCAGTTCAAGGTCGAGGGCGTCAACATCACGTCGCCGGGCAACAGCATCCAGCACCTGGTGTTCGACCTCGCCTCCCTCGGCACCGGCACCCACGCGCTCGAGGGCGTGGGCGGCAGCGGCGTGCTGGCCGGGGCGCCGTCGGGCGACCAGACGGCCACCGCCTCCTCGTCGGGCTCGAGCGGCGGCGCCATCGACATCGCCAACGCCAACGCCAGCGCAACGGCCGATACGACGGTGTCCAACACCATCGGCGCCAACGCCGTCATCACGGCGACCACCATCAACGTCACCATCGACAACCGGGCCCTGGCCGGCGCCAACACCACCAACAGCGGCGGCGGCCTGGTGTCGGTCGGCGACGCCAACGCCACGGCGACGGCCAACACCACCACCACGCTCACGATCAACTCGGGCGCCCAGCTCACGGCCACGACCATCAACGTCAACGCCGGCGCCACCCACGACGCCACCGCCACCTCGGCGGGCGGCGCCGGCGGCCTCGGGGCCGGCGTGGACACCACCGCCACGGTCAACCTCAAGCACACGACCAAGACGATCGTGAACGGCACGCTCACCGCCAAGGACACGATCAACGTGGGCGCGACCGCCAGCCTCGACGCCGAAGCAGACGCCGAGAGCGACGGCGGCGGCCTGGGCGTCGACAGCGAGGCGACCGCCAAGGTCCACATCGATGCCAACTCCCTCACCTGGTCCGAGATCGGTGGCTCGGCCCGCCTGCTGGCCGACTTCGTCAACCTCGACGCCCGGGTCACCCGCGTCCACCTGCGGGCCACGGCCGACTCCGACGCCGACGCCTTCGCCGCCGACTCCGACGCCGATGCCGAGATCAACGTGGGCGGCGACACCAGGGTCTGGCTGAGGCCTGCCAACTCCACCACGGAGATCCAGATCACCGGGAACGAGCGGATCGACATCGAGGCCGTCTACGACGACATCGACGTCGACGCCAGCTCCGACGCCTCCTGCGACTGCGCCTTCGGCGACGCCGACGCGACGACGAACCTGACGCTCACCACCCAGGCCCGGGTCTCCGGGGACAACGACTCCAGGCTGAAGACGGCGTACCTCTTCGTGGCCGCGCACCAGTTCGTCACCCGGTACGACGCCCACCGCAACCCGCACGGGGGCGCGTTCGTCAGCCACGACCCGCATGGCGACAGCGACCCCCGCGAGCCCCTCCGGCGCATCTACTGGGAGTCCACCGTCTACTTCCTGGGCGAGCCGAACCCGCTCCTGATCGTCGACCAGACCGGCAAGATCACGTCCAAGACGAGCAACGTCTACGTGCGGGCCTACAACCCGGCGACCAACACCTACTCGGGTCTCCTCGATGTGGGCGACACCATCCTGAGCGGGCAGTGGATCGTCGTCGGCGACCTGATCTACGACCGCAGCGGCTTCGCCCGGTTCGAGGCCAACGACATCACCGGGCCCGACTCGGTGATCTACGGCAACGCCGGCGAGTTCTACGTCCAGGACACCTGGGACGGCGTGACCATCCTCAACTACTCGGACCGCAAGCTGGTCACGAACGACATCGACGTCACCAGCAGCGCCAACGACCCGCTCATCGAGATCGCCGTCCAGGTCCTTCCCGATCCCACCGATCCCACCGGTCACGCCTCCATCGCCGAGACGATCGACCCCTACTCGGCCGGCTCCACCTTCGAGTTCGACCTCATCCACGCCGTGCCCATGACCGGCGTGCAGATCCGCAACCTGCACCCGGCCGGCACCACGGTGGGCCGTTCCGACATCGTGCTCGACGGGGCCATCGAGAACCCGATCGGGACCACCATCATCGAGAACGTCCGCGGCGACATCCTCTCCGACAACGACCTCGACCTGGAGGGGATCGAGAGCACCGGCGTGGACGCCAACCTGGTGGCCATCTTCGCCATCCCGGGCAGCGACACCGACGTGGAGCTGGTCCGCACCAACGTCCTGGAGATCGACGCCGGCACGGGCAGCATCGGGCGCCAGACGGGGCCGCGCGTGCCGGTGGCGGTCGAGCTCATCCGGTTCAACTACCTCGACGCCGCCCTGCGCGACTTCGAGATCCGGGCCAAGGCGGCCGGCGACGTGGTGCTCGACCTCACCGCGGTGCGGCGGGACAACACCACGTTCGGCGACCCCTTCACGGTCCGGATCGACACCATCGCGGCCGGCCAGGACGTGGATGTGGTCATCCACGACAGCGTGGAGGGCAACCAGCTCGGCACGGTGCTGGACACGACGGTCAACGTCTACCCGGCGCCGTTCCCGCTGAGCACCACGCTCCGGGTCCCGCCCAGCGGCACCTACGTCCAGCACTTCTGGCCCGATCCCGACCCGGCCGCCCAGCAGCCGCCCACCCTCATCCACGTCCTGCGGGCCTTCGGCACCGACCGGAACCTGGTCGACAGCCACTACGTCTTCGGCGACAACGGCAGCACCTACGGCGACCTGCGGGCCGGCGACGACATCCACGTCCGCCACGACGAGACCGGCACGGTTCTCGACATCACCGCCTTCACCGACGTGGCCTCCACCCTGCTGCCCTACACCCCGCTCACCGAGGCCGCAGACGACGGCCTGCCGGCCAACGTCTCCCAGATCTTCCTGCGCACCAACGGCTTCATCGTCGACAACGAGCTGTACGGCGACCTCACCGCCGGCCACGTCCACTCCACCGGCGACGACGTCACCCTCTTCTCGCCCCGCCGGATCGTCGACGCCGACGGCCAGCCCACCATCGACGTCACCGGCGTCAACATCACCATGGTGGCCGGCTCCCTGGTGGATGCCGACGGCGTCACCCTGCCCGACGTGGGCCGCGGCCTGGTGGGTGGCATCGGCCTCGCCGCCGACTTCCTGGAGACCAATGTCGACGTGCTGAACGGCAAGACCGGCGCCGTCGTCGCCCTCGACGTGCAGGCGCCTTCCACCACCGGCATCTACCTCGACGAGCTCATCGGCGACCTCCGGGTCGATCTGGTGCAGACCCGGGCCGACGTCTCCCTGCGCACGGTCGGCGGCTCCATCCTCGACCGGGAGCAGGGCGTCGACACGGGTGAGGACGACGCCGACGTGATCGGCCAGGAGATCGACCTCGACGCCAACGGCGCGGGCGCCGACATCGGCGACACCGACGGGACGAACGACCTCGACATCGACTCCTCGTGCGCCGTCAGCCCGAGCTGCGGCACCGGCGACGTGGCCCTGGAGGCCACCGACGGCATCTACCTCACCGAGACCGACGCGACGCTGCGCCTGGCCCTGGCCCACACCTACGACGGCGACATCCGTCTGACGGTGCGGGAGACCACGCCCGACCTCGACGAGGACCTGGTGCTCCTCGGCTGCACCGTGGCCTCGTCGTGCTCGGCCCGCTTCGCCGAGAGCGGCACCCGGCTCCCGGGCAACGACCCCGACGCCCCCCGCCTCATCACCCGGGCCCGCATCTTCGCCGAGAAGGGCTCAGTGCTCCTGCGGGTGGGCGACGACGTCGACCTGCACCAGAACAGCGAGGTCCTGGCCGCCCGCGGCATCGACATCTACATCGACGCGGCCAGCGCCGCCCACGACCCGCTGACCGATCTCGACGAGCACTTCGGCGCCACCGCCGTGCTGCGGGGCCGCATCATCGCCGACTGCGTGCTGACCACGGGCGACCCCATGGGTTCGTGCCAGCCGTCCACGGTGAACCCGGTGACGGGCCAGACCACCAACATCTGGGGCCACACCGACGCCGACACCTTCCAGTTCGGCGACACCGGCGGCGACCCGGCCCTGGCCGGCGGCGGCCTGGAGACCCACGGCGCCAGCGGCTACGTGTTCATCGGCTCGAAGACCGACGTCCACGGCAGCCAGGACCTCGACTCCGCCGGCGACGACGGCGAGGACCGCTTCCTCGTCTACTTCCTCCAGACGGCCGACGTGAAGGGCTCGCCCGCCTACCCGAACGGCGCCGGCCATGCCCTGACCCTCGACGGCCAGGCCGACACCGACTTCTACGAGATCTGGACCACCGGCAGCCAGGGCCCGGACCGCAACTACGTGATCAACGTGCTCGACACCGGCGCACCCGACGACGGCGTCGACGAGCTGGCCATGTACGGGAGGAACTCGACGCTCAACGGCAACGACCCGTCGCAGCTGCCCATGGTGACCAAGTACCCGACGGACGACGTCTTCCTGCTGCGCCGGGTGACCTGCATCGACACCGAGAGCCCGTACGCCCTGGACGCCGCCTACGGCTGCACCTCACCCACGGCGGCGGACGCCGACCGGCCCGGGTTCGTCGTCCTGCTCCACGGCCCGCTGGAGGAGCACCGCTTCGACGGGCCGAGCGACGTCGACGCCCCCAACCCCTTCGTCCAGCGGGTCAACTACGACACGGGCCTGAACGGGCGCCTCAGCGTGTTCGGCCGCGGCGGCAACGACGCCTTCTTCTCCGACGACACGAGCGTGATCGTCACCCTCGACGGCGGCGCCGGCTTCGACACCTTCCAGATCGGCCAGATCTTCGGCACCAAGCGGGACAACCCGATCGGCGTCCTGGTGCCGAACGACACGTTCCCCGAGCTCATCCCGACCACCCGAGGCTGGCTCAGCCCCGGCATCTCGGCCCCGATGGTCGTCCAGGGCGGAACCGGCAACGACGAGTTCACCGTGTACTCGAACCAGGCCGAGCTACGCCTGGAGGGCGACGACGACAACGACCTGTTCGTGGTGCGGGCCTTCGCCATCGCCGCCGTGTGCGACACCGACACCGACGGCGACGGGGTGTGCGGCCTCTCCGACGTCACCCTCGAGGCCGACCTGGTCACCGGCCGCTTCCCGCTGGTGAACGGCTCCAAGACGGTGAACGGGGTTCCCACGCCGGCCTGTATCAACGGCGACGGCACCTTCCGGCTCGACAACAACGGCGACGGCACCTGCAACAACGCCGACGCCGACCTCGCCTCCAAGCCGTGGCAGGCCGAGGTCATCCCGCTGGACGCCGACAACGTGGCCCGGCCCGTGATCGGCAGCGGCTTCTCCACCGACCGCCCGCTCGACATCCGCACCGGCGGCGGCGAGGACGAGGTCCAGTACAACGTCAACGCTCCGGTCTCGGTCGACGGCGGCACCGGCATCGACAAGCTGATCGTCCTCGGCACCGAGTTCGCCGACGACATCGTGATCACCCAGTCGGGGATCTTCGGCGCCGGCCTCAACGTGCGCTACGCCAACCTGGAGATCGTCGAGGTCGACGGCCTGGAGGGCGACGACGAGTTCTTCGTGCAGTCCACCGCCTTCGGCGTGGCCTACCGGGTGATCGGCGGCCTGGGCAGCGACACCATCAACGTCACCGGCGACATCACCGAGGACATCATCACCCGCGAGCTCGAGGGCATCAGCGGCGCCGTCGACCACTGGGTCACCTCCGGCGACCCGGGCTACGACGGCCTGCCCACCGACGGCATCGAGACCAACGTGTCGGTCCCGGCGGTGGGCGCCATCATCGTCGAGGAGACCGGCTCGGGCACCACGGTCCGGGAGAACGGCCCGGCCCCGACCTTCGGCGGTTCCTCGCCCACGGCCGACGTGTACTCGGTGCGCATCAACGCCCTGGCCGCGGCGGCCATGGCCGGCCCCGTCCACGTCACCGTCTCGGCCGCCCGTTCGCCCCAGGAGGAGGCCGACGACCTCCTCGTCAACCCGTTCCCGCTCACCGGCGGCCCCGGCGACACCCTGTGGCTGTGCACGTCGAGCACCCTCGGGGGCACCGGCTGCGACGAGCTGGACGAGTTCCGGCGCTTCGCGTGGATCGACGGCCAGTTCGTCGACGTCGACCAGCGGGCCCTGGTGCTCACCTTCGCCCCGGGCGACACGGCGCCGCAGTACGTCTACGTGTACGCCGTCGACGACACCCGCTCCGAGGGCGACCGGGTGGTCGTGGTCCAGCACAGCGTCATCGCCCCGGACGACCCCGAGCTGGACGCCTACCTCGTCCGCAACGTCGAGGTGACCCTGCGCGACAACGACACGCCGGGGATCTACGTCACCGAGATCACCCCCGGCTCCTGCTCGCTGCCCTCCGGGTGTGAGGAGGACCGCCGCACCATCGTGATCGAGCCGGGCACGTTCAACGGCAACTACACCGGCTTGGACGACGAGATCCTGGTCGAGCTGGCCAAGGAGGTCCCGGCCGGGGAGACCGTGGTGGTCGAGATCGTGCTGGACGCCGCCGGCGCCCAGGCCGCCCGCCTGTCGTCCACCGACCCCCGGTTCTCCATCGTCGGCGGCGTGGCCCGCATCACCTTCGACTCGACCAACTGGAACGTCCCGGTCCTCGTCAAGGTGCAGGCAGGCGACGACTTCCGGGCCGAGGACCCGCAGATCGCCGCCCTCGCCTTCGTGCGCCACGCCTCCACCACCGACGCCGGCTACATCTTCCCGAACCTGCGCTCCGGCACCGGGCTGCTCGACGTCGAGGTGATCGACGACGACACGCCGGGCGTGGTCCCGATCGAGAGCGGCACCGGCACGCTGATCGAGCTGGGCGGCGCCGACGACGACTACACGATCCGCCTCACCCAGCGGCCCACGGCGGACGTGAACGTGGCCGTGCTCACCGACGGGACCACCGACGTCACGAAGATCGACGGCGTCGCCGTCACCCTCAGCGAGATCGGCCGCTATGTGCCGGCCCGGCTGTTCCTGGGCTTCCTGACGGTGAGCGGCAACACCATCACCCGGGCCAACGGCAGCGACCTCGGCACCTTCATGGAGGAGGGCTTCAAGGTCGGCCAGCTCATCCGGCTCAACTACGGCGCCAGCACCTACGACCGCACCATCGGGGCCATCAGCGCCGACGGGAAGTCGATGACGGTCGACGGTGCCCCGCTGGCCGCCGCCGCCGGCGTGGCCGACGCCACCATCAGCCGCCTCACCCGCCTCGGTCGCTGGGAGGGCCCGGGCGCCACTGCCGCCCGGGTGGCGAACGACGACAGCGTGGACGTCTACCGCTTCACCCGCCCGGTCTCCGGCGTCGACTCGACCGAGCCGGGCTGGCTGTCCGACGGCTTCCTGGAGGGCCAGCGGGTGCGGGTGTGCGCCCTCGACGCCAATGGCGTGCGGACGGCGTGCAAGGACTTCAAGATCGCCGTCATCCGGGGCGTCAACAAGACCCGCGACAACGTCCTGGAGTTCACCGCCGAGGGCGGCGTGGACGCCGCCTGGGAGACGGCGGTCGACGGCGCCGCCCGCGTACTCGTCGTGCGCCTGGGCGCCGTCGTCACCTTCACGCCGACCGACTGGTACGAGCAGCGCACGGTCACCCTGCACGCCGACCCGTTCTACGAGGTGCCGATCACCCGCCAGGGCGTCAAGGTCTTCCCGGTCTCGACCCACCTGGTGTCGAAGCTGCGGGGCCCGCTGTCGGTCGAGGGCGGCGTCACGGGCGCCGACCGCTCGCTCAAGAACGGGATCAAGCTGCCGGGCGAGGCCGACGGCCCCCTGTTCAACGTCGGCGCCCAGCCGCCCGAGAGCCAGCAGATCGACGTGCTCAACATCTTCAACGACTCCAGCCAGCAGGACCTGTACGGCGTGATGACGTCCACCACGCTGAAGGGCCTGGGCACGGCGGGCGACCTGGCGTTCGGCAACGCCGCCACCGACACGTTCGGCGACCCGCCCACCTTCCCCGGCGGCATCAGCTTCGGGAACATCGCCCTGGTCGACGGCAAGTTCCGGACCGACGGGGCCAAGAGCACCATCGAGGTCGTCAACCTCCTGGGCGGCAAGGGCAACGACACCATCGACGTCCAGGGCACCCTCGACCCGGCCTCCCCCGTGTCGATGACCGGCACCATCGCCATCACCGGCGGCGCCACCGGCGGCAGCCTCACCAAGGCCGGCTTCGACTGGAAGGCCCAGGGCTTCCTGGTCGGCCAGCTGGTGACGATCTCCGGCGTCGCCGGCCAGTGGGCGGTCACCGGGTTCTCCCAGGACCGCACCACCATGCTCATCGGGAACGGGCCAGCCCTGGCCGGCGTCGCCTCGATGGTCAAGACGGTCACCGGCACGGACAAGACGGTGCTGGCCGAGATCCCGGTCACGGTCGCCCACACTGCCATCGGGATCACCCTGACCCGGAGCAGCGGCTCGTGGATCGCCGACGGCTTCCTCGAGGGCCACCTCGTCCTGGTCGGCGGCACGGAGCCCGAGCGCTGGCGGGTCGTCGACCTCACGGCCACCACCATGGTCCTGCGGGGCAGCACCAGCGTGGCCGCCGGCACCTCGACCAGGAAGGTGTACGTGGCCGGCTTCCACGGCGGCCTCACCGTGATCCACGGCGGCGGCAACCGCCTGCTGAACATCGCCGGCTCCACCACCGCCGCCAACGGTGCCCCGTCCGGATCGCCGACGGGCACCACCTCCTCGCTCACCCGCAACGACGGCCTCGACTGGCGCGACGACGGCTACGCCGTGGGCCAGGTCGTCCAGGTCAGCGGAGAGACGGGCACCCGGACCATCCTCGGGTTGGGGAACTTCACCTGCCCCCCGCCGCCGCCGAACACCACCGGCTTCGGCTCGTGCGGCACGGGCAGCGTCATGTTCCTCGGCCCCACCACCGCTCCGGGCGAGGCGACGGCCGGTACCCTCACGCCGGGCACCGCCACCCGCACGGTCCACGTCTCCGACCCGAAGAAGGAGATCTTCACCGGTCCCACTCAGATCACCACGCACTCCGTGATCCGCACCGACGGCGGCAGCTTCGTGGCCGACGGCTTCAAGGTCGGCCAGATGGTGTGGATATCGGGCATCGCCGGCCCGTGGACGATCTCGGCGCTCACCCCGACGCAGATGACGCTGGCCGGCTCCGCCCTGACGCCGGCCACCTACGCCTCCCTCACCGTCTTCGGCTACGACCCGACGATCGACGGCGGCGGCGGCCCGCGGGTGGGCGGCGACACGCTCACCGCCTGCAACCCGGCGATCGCCACGCCGTGCGGCTCCGTCCTCGGCGGCCCCAACTCGCCGCTCGTGCTCTACGGCGACACGTCGCAGGACGGCGTGTGGTACTCGGGTCACAGCTTCGACGTGCTCGGCTACGAGTTCGGGCCCAAGCCGTTCGACCCGTTCCCCCGCCTGTCCGACGGCGACAACGAGGACGACGAGTGGATCTTCCCGCTGGCCGACCCGTACCCCTACGCCGGCCACGACGTCATCAACGCCTCGAACCTGTTCGCCACCGTGCCGTGCACCCTCGCCTCGTGCACCCTGCCCACCATCGGCGTCACCGCCTACGGCGGCGAGGGGAACGACACCATCACCGGCAGCCAGGCCGGCGACCACCTGGCCGGCGGCTCCGGCGACGACGTCATCCTCGGCCTGCGGGGCGTGGACCACGTGTACGGCGACTCGGGGATCAACGTCAACATCCTCGACCGGGCCCTGTACATCCCGGTGGCCAACGCCAGCCCGCTGCCCACCATCACCGGCGTCGGCTTCCAGAACAACGGCACGACCATCGAGCCCTCCCCGTCCCCGGTGGCCGACTCGCTGGACGCCGGCCGTGATCGGGTCGAGGGCAACGGGCCCGGCACCATCCTCGGCGGCCCGGAGCGGGTGTACATCGACGTGGTGTTCGGCGACCACGGCGTCGTGCTCATGGACGTCATCGACCCGAACCTGCCCGACCCCCGCCTCCAGCGGATCCAGACCACGCAGGCGGACCTGATCGTCGCCGTGTGCTCGGCCCGCTACCAGAACGGCGGCGACGACGTGATCTTCGGCGGCTCGGGGCCCGAGATCCTCATCGGCGGCGCCGGCCACGACATGATCGACGGCGGCGGGGCGGACGACCTGATCTTCGGCGACAACGTCAAGTGCCTGCTGAAGGACGACTTCTTCAGCCCGCGGTTCCAGACCCTCGCCGGCACCCTGCTCTACAGCCGCTCCGACCGGGCGCCCTTCCCGAGCGCCGATGCCAGCGGCCAGCTCCTCACCGACGGCACCGAGCGCCACTACCGCGATCCCGACGGGGCGCCCTGGTGGGCCGAGTACGAGATCGACTTCGCCGAGTTCCACACCTTCGCCATCGAGAACGGCACGGAGGCGGCGGGCAGCTTCGGCAACGACTACATCGCCGGCGGCCCGGCCCACGACATGATCTTCGGCCAGCTGGGCCACGACATCATCCAGGGCGACGGCAGCATCGCCTCGGCCTTCGCCGGTACGTCGCACGTGGGCGCCTCCCGCACGCCCGACGGCTGCGTGGGCACGGTGTGCGACGTGGTGGGCGACCTCGACCTGGTGCCGTCGTTCGAGGCCGTCACCGACGGCGAGGACTACATCGAGGGCAACGGCGGCAACGACGTCATCTTCGGCGGCCTGCGCCAGGACGACATCGTCGGCGGCAGCAGCGACTTCTTCAGCCTCGACGACGCCTACGCCGCCCTCCTCGGCGCCGCCCTGGGCACGAGCAAGGTGGGGGCGGCGGCCCAGCTCAGCGGCGGGGCGCTCCTGCGGCCGGACGGCGCCGACATCATCTTCGGCGGTGCGGGCACCCAGGCCGATCGCAACGACCAGGACCTCACGCTGGCTACCGTCGACGCCTCCCGCCACGCCCGCGACGCCGACACCATCGTGGGCGACAACGGCCGCATCATCCGCATCGTGGGCGTCAACGGCATCGACATCAACCCGACCGGCGACCCGTCGCTGCCCGCCTACGTCACCTTCAACTACGACAACTACGGGCCCGAGAAGATCGTGGTCCGCGGCGTGTACCTCCTCGACTACACCGTGGGCGGTCCTGACTACGACCCGTCGGCCTTCGGCCTCGCCGCCCCGGGCGCCGGCCCGTGCAGCACCGCCGGCTCCGAAACCATGAGCACCTGCTCGAACGTGCTCGCCCTCCAGGACCCGGCCGGCCGCAACAGCTGGCTGCGGGACATCGGCGGCAACGACGAGATCCACGGCGAGGCGGGCGACGACACCGGGTACGGCGGCGTGGGCCACGACGTGCTGTTCGGCGACGCCGACGACGACGACCTCGTCGGCGGCTGGGGCGCCGACTGGTTCTCGGGCGGCACCGGCTCGGACGGCATCCTGGGCGACGACGGCCGCATCCTCACCAGCCGCAACACCGGGTGCACCCAGGCCAACAACCAGCCCGACTGCTGGACCACCCAGCTCTCGGAGCCCCTCTACGGCGTGTACCGGTTCCGCATCGGCGATCCCGACACACGGGTGACCGACGGCTACGTGCTCGACGAGCTCATCTACACGCCGGGCCACATCCAGGAGGCCACCATCAACGTGGGCGGCGCCCTGGCCAAGGCCTTCGACATCACGCCGTTCAACCACACGCCCACCGGGGCGGCCGACGACTCGCTGTTCGACGCCAACAACTCCGACGACGTGATCTTCGGCGGCCTCGGCGGCGACTTCCTGCACGGCGGCTCGGGCGACGACGCCATGTCCGGCGCCGAGGCCATGGACGCCAACTACACCCAACGCCTCGACGGCGCCGGCGTCATCCGCTCGGACTGGACCCGCCCGTACAACCGGGGCAACGCCCTCGACTTCGGCGCCGACAACGACGCCTGGCACACCAGCAACCAGAACGAGGACCGCGTCGGCGAGTTCGCCCTCTACGACGAGTACGACCCGCGCCGGGCCATCGCCCTGAACGACAACGGCACGGCGGCGAAGAACACCTCGGGCTGGAACTGGTTCCTCAACTGGAGCACCACCGAGGGGCCGCTGGTGAACGGGTGCGTGCTGTTCTCGCCCAACGGCGCCTGCCTGGCCATGAACTCGGTGGCCACCGACGGCGACGACGTCATCTTCGGCGACCTGGGCAACGACTGGATCGTGGGCGGCACCGGCAAGGACACGCTGTGGGGCGGCTGGGGCAACGACCTGCTCAACGCCGACGACGTGGTCGCCTGGGCCGACGACCCGAACTACCCGGACCCGAAGCACCCGAAGAAGATCCAGCCCAGCCCGAACGACACGCCGGACACCCATCCGAGCTACGAGGACCGGGCGGTGGGCGGCGCCGGCCTCGACGTCCTCATCGGCAACACCGGCGGCGACCGGCTCATCGACTGGATCGGCGAGTTCAACTCCTACATCGTCCCCTTCGCCCCCTTCGGCATCGCCACCGTCAGCCGCCAGGTGCCGCCCCAGCTGTTCGAGTTCCTCTACGAGCTGTCCCGCAGCCAGGGCGCCGACCCCACCCGCGCCGCCGACCAGACGGCCGACGACCCCGAGCTCATCGCCCGCCACGGCGAGCCCTACGGCGAGATCGGCCTCGTCATCCAGCAGGACCACGGGCTGTGGCAGGACCAGGCCGGCGGCCCGACCGACCCCCAGGCCGGGAACATCCCGGGCGGCCACCGCGACGTCCTGCGCTCGGCCGACTTCAACGACGGCACCTTCTCCTCCTTCGCCCCCGACAGCGGCACGTGGAGCGTCTCGGGCGGCACGCTCCAGGTGTCGTCGAACACGACCACGGGCGACGCGGTGGCGGTGTTCAACCACGACCAGTACCTGCCCGTGTACTACGAGATCCGGGCGTCGGTGAAGTCGGTGAAGCCCACCGGCGGCTTCAACGCCAACGCCTACGTGATCTTCGACTACTTCAGCCCCACCGACTTCAAGTTCGCCGGCATCAACATCTCGACCGACAAGTTCGAGATGGGCTACCGGGACGCCACCGGGTGGCACGTGGTGGCGCAGCAGCCGGTGCAGATCAAGCCCGACACCTACTACCAGATGCTCGTCGCCGTGAACGGCACGAACGTGACGGTCACCGTCGACGGCACGGCCTACTTCACGTACACCTTCCCCACCCGGACGCTGTTCGGCATGCCGGTCGGCCTCAACAAGGGCATGATCGGCATCGGCTCGAACGGGGCGCGGGGCACGTTCGACAACGTGGCGGTCCAGGTTCTGCCGCCGGCGACCACGCTGGACGCCGAGGAGACGTTCGACGGTGGCACGCTGGTGTTCGCCGCCAACCCCGACTGGGCGACGGTCTCGGGCCGCCTCGAGGGCACGGCGCCGGCCGGCGTGTCGGAGCTGGCCCTGGCCACGTACGGTACCGTCACCAATTTGGAGCCCAACGCCTTCCTGGAGCTCACCGCCGTCGTCCGCACCGGCGGGACCGGCGGCATCGTCTTCGACCAGTACGACGTCGACGACTTCAAGTTCGTGGTGCTGGACGTGCCGGGGCAGCAGGTCCTCATCGGGCACCACGCGCCCAACGGCGGGTGGACGATCGACAAGGTCACCCCGTGGGTGCTGGCGGCGGGCGCCGACCACACCGTGCAGCTCATGATCAAGGGCGCCTCGGTCAGCGTCGTGGTGAACGGGTCCTTCGCCGGCAGCCACGGCTACAACGCGGCGGTGGCCGACGGGCGCTTCGGCCTCCTCGCCCGCGGCGGGACGGCGTCGGCCGACCGCTGGCGCATTCGCACCAACGACCCGCAGTTCGAGGCCAGCCAGCCCCCGCCCCCGCCCCCGCCGCCCCCGCCGGTGACGCCGACGGTCACCGTCACGACCACCGACGACGTGGCCTCCGAGCTGGGCCAGGCCCCCGGCACCTACGAGCTGCGCCGCGACGGCGACCTGTCGGTGCTGCTCCAGGTGAACGTCGTCTGGAGCGGGACGGCCACGTTCGGCACCGACTACACGGTGTCCGCCGCCGGCGGCACGATCAGCGCCGACGGCCTGGTGGCGACGTTCTCGGCCGGCTCCACCACGATGACGCTCGTCGTCACGCCGAAGACCGACGCCACCGCCGAGCCCACCGAGACGGTGACCGTCACTCTCGGTCCGAGCACCCTGCCCGGCCCGAGCTACGTGGTGGGCACGCCGGCGGCGGCCTCGCTCAACCTGCTCGACAACCCGCCGCCGGCCACCCTCCCCGCCGTCAGCGTCGCCGACGCCACGGTGACCGAGGGGGACCGCAACACCAAGGACGTGACCATCACGGTCACTCTGTCGGCGGCGTCGACCTCGACGGTGACCGTCACGCTGTCGACCGCCGACGGCTCGGCCGTCGCGGCGTCGGACTACGGCGCCGTCACCAAGGTGCTCACCTTCGCCCCGGGCGTGACCAGCCTCACCTTCACCATCCCGGTCATCGGCGACCGGGTGAAGGAGGACACCGAGACGTTCTCCGTGAACGTCACGTCCTTCACCAACGCCACCGTGGGCGACGGCTCGGCCACCGTGACCATCCTCGACAACGAGCGGGCGCTGACGGCGGCGGAGCCGGCGGGGCCGGGGACGACGGCGCGCGTGCTGTCCGCGGCCGACGCCGAGCCGGTGCTGGCGCTGGCGGTGCAGGAGTGGGTGGCCGCCGGCGCCGACGCCGGGCTGCTCTCGGGCGTGCGGGTCGAGGTCGCCGACCTCCAGGCCGGCAAGGTGGCCGAGGTCATCGGGACGACCGTGCTGCTCGACGCCGACGCCGCCGGATGGGGGTGGCACCTCGACCCGTTGTCGCCCGTGCCCGCCGGCCGGATGGACCTCCTCAGCGTGCTCGTGCACGAGCTCGGCCACGTCCTCGGGTACGAGCACGACGACGGCCCAGCCGTGATGGCCGGCGAGCTGGCGCCCGGTACGCGGCTCGTGCTCCCCGGGCCCGTTGCCGCCGGTCCGGGGCCCGCGGGCGAGCTGCCGGCGCTCGCGCCGGTCCCGCTGGTCCCGGGCGGCGACCGCCCGATCGATGCGCGGCCCGCCGGAGGCCGTTCGACCGCCGGCCGGGACGCCCCCCGGTCGGTCGTCCCGCTGGTCGGCGGAGCTGCCGTCGGGGTCGCGACCGCGCCGGCGCCCCACGCCCCCACGGCCGGCGCGCGGAGCAGCCTGGTCGGCGCCGGGCGACGCCCGGCCCCGTCCGCCGGCCCGCCGACCCCCGTCGACGGAGGCGGCGCCGACGGGCGCTCGCCGCTCGACCGGGTCCGGGTGCCGTGGCGGGGCGGCGGGTGGTCCCGGGAAGCCCTCACGACCCGCGCCGGCTGCGGCGGGCCGACGCCGGCCCCCCTTTCCTCTGCGCCGTGCCCGACCCGCCCGACCGGGCTGTTCGGCGGCGACGCCCGGGCGGCCATGGTGGCCCGCCGGTTCCTCTTCGCGCCCTGAGCGGGCCTCAGCCCCGTTCGTCGCCCCGATCCGGCCGTCCGCACCCCGGCTCGCCACTACCATTCGCGGTCGTGCTCGCCCTGGCGGAGCTGGAACGCGAGGCCCTGTCCTGCACCCGGTGCCCGCTGGCCGGCGGGCGGACCACCGTGGTGTTCGGCGTGGGCGACCCCTCGGCGGACCTGATGTTCGTGGGCGAGGGCCCGGGGCACGAGGAGGACCTCAAGGGCGAGCCCTTCGTGGGCCGGTCGGGGCAGCTGCTGGACCGCCTCCTGCGGGAGGAGCTGGGCGTCGGCCGGGACAGCGTCTACATCGCCAACGTGGTGAAGTGCCGCCCGCCCGGGAACCGCGACCCCCTCCCCGAGGAGGTGGCGTCGTGCCGTCCGTACCTCGAGCGCCAGATCGAGCTGATCGCCCCCCGGGTGATCGTGACCCTCGGGAACTTCGCCGCTCGACTGCTTCTCGGCGCCTCGGCCGGCATCAAGGCCCTGCGGGGCCGCGCCTACCGGTACCGGGACGCCGTCGTCGTGCCCACCTACCACCCGTCGTTCGTCCTGCGCAGCGGATCGGCGGGCGAGGCCATGGCAGGCATCCGGGCCGACCTGGTGCGGGCCAAGGAGCACCTGGCGGTGCCGGTGTGATCAGCGTCCTCACCAAGTCGGCGGAGGACACCCGGGAGCTGGGCGCCGCCCTGTCCACCGTGGCCCGGGCGGGCGACGTCGTCCTCCTGTCCGGGGACCTGGGGGCGGGCAAGACGACCCTGGTGCAGGGCTTCGCCCGCGGCCTCGGCGTCACCGAGCCGGTGGTGAGCCCCACGTTCATCCTGGTGCGCACCTACCACGGCCGGCTCACCCTGGTGCACGCCGACGCCTACCGGATGGACAACCTCCGGGAGGTCACCGACCTGGACCTGCCCGAGCTGCTGGACGACGGGGGCGTGGCCCTCGTGGAGTGGGGGGACGTCATCGCGCCCGTGCTGCCGGCCGACTACCTGGAGATCCGCCTCGAGTTCGGCGAGGGGGACGACGACCGCCACATCTCGGCGCGTGTCGTCGGCCCCGCGTGGGCGCCGCGGGCAGGCGCCCTGCGGGGCGCCCTGGACCGGTGGTCGGCGTGATCATCCTCGGCATCGAGACGGCCACCATGCAGGTGGGATGCGCCCTCGGCGGCGTGGAGGGCGCCCTCGCGTCGTTCACGGCGGCACGGGGCCGCCGGCACGCCGAGACGCTGGTCCCGGCGGTCCAGTTCGTCTGCGAGCAGGCGCGGGTCCAGCTCGGTGAGGTCAGCGTCGTGGCCGTCGACGTGGGCCCCGGGCTGTTCACCGGCCTGCGGGTCGGCGTGGCGACGGCCAAGGCGCTGGCCCACGCCCTGCGGGTGCCGATGCTCGGCCTGTCCAGCCTCGACCTGCTCGCCTTCGCCCTCCATCACACCGAGGGCCTGATCGCCACGGTGGTCGACGCCCGCCGCGGCGAGGTGTTCGCCGCCCTGTACCGGCCCGTCCCCGGCGGCGTCCAACGGGTGGCGAACCCGCGGGTGTGCGCGCCGGCCGAGCTGGCCTCGGAGCTGATGGCGATGGGGGAGGACTGCCTGCTGGTGGGCGACGGTGCCGTCCGCTACGGCCGCGCCTTCGACGACGCCCGCCACCTCTCCATCGCCGACGGCGCGTTCGCCTACCCCTCGCCGGCCGCCCTGGTGCAGCTCGCCCACGCCAAGGCCCTGCGCGAGGAGTTCGTGCAGCCGTCGGAGCTGGAGCCGATGTACCTCCGGAAGGCCGACGCCGAGATCAACTGGGAACGCCGCCAGAGTGCCTGACGACGGCGACCCCGGCGTCCCCCGGGAGGCCGGGCCGGGCGGCGGGAGGGCGTAGTGGCGGCCCGGGTCCCCGAGCCCGTGGGGCCGCCGGACGTCGTCCTCACGCCCATGCGCCGGCGCCACCTGCGGGGCGTGCTGAGGATCGAGGCGCAGGTCTATCCGCGGCCGTGGTCGTTGCGTCTGTTCATGAGCGAGCTGGCCCTGCGCAGCACCCGCGCCTACTCCGTCGCCCTGGTCGACGGCATGGTCGCCGGGTACTCGGGGCTCATGCTGAGCGGCGAGGACGGCCACGTCACCACCCTCGCCGTGGACCCGCGGTGGCAACGCCACGGGATCGGCTCGCGGCTCCTGCTCCGGATGGCCCGCACGGCCCTGGAACGGGGCGCCCGCCACCTGACCCTCGAGGTACGCGTCACCAACGACGGGGCGCAGTCGTTGTACCGCCGGTTCGGCTTCGCCCCCGCCGGCGTGCGCAAGAACTACTACGTGGAGACGAACGAGGACGCCCTCGTGATGTGGGCCAACGACATCGACGGCGTGGACTACCGTCGCCGGCTGTCCGGCATCGAGGCCCGGCTGGACGCGGCCGGCGGCGCCGCCACCGAGATCGACCCCGAACAGGAAGCCCGATGACCGACACCGCGACTCCGACCGCCACACCTCCCCCGCTCAAGGTCCTGGGGATCGAGACGTCGTGCGACGAGACGGCGGCCGCCGTGGTGGTCGACGGGCACCAGGTGCTGTCGTCGGTCGTCAGCAGCCAGGTCGACCTGCACGCCGCCTTCGGCGGGGTGGTGCCGGAGCTGGCCAGCCGCGCCCACGTCGAGCTGCTCACGCCGGTGGTGGCCGAGGCCCTGGTGGAGGCGGGCATCGACGGCGACGGGGTGGGGGCGGTGGCCGCCACCGTCGGGCCGGGCCTGGTCGGGTCCCTCCTCGTCGGCCTCAGCGCGGCGAAGGCGCTGGCCCTGGTGTGGGGCGTGCCCTTCGTCGGCGTCAACCACCTGGAGGCGCACATCTACGCCGCCTTCCTGGAGGAGCCGGACCTCCAGCCGCCCCTGGTCGTCCTCATCGTCTCCGGCGGGCACACCCTGCTCGTCTCGATGGAGGGCCACGGCCGCTACCGGCTGCTCGGTTCCACCATCGACGACGCCGCCGGCGAGGCGTACGACAAGGTCGCCCGCTTCCTGGGCCTGGGGTACCCGGGTGGCCCGGCCATCGACCGCCTGGCCATGCAAGGCGACCCCAAGGCGATCGAGTTCCCCCGTGGCCTGCTGCGCGAGGGCTACGACTTCTCGTTCAGCGGCATCAAGACGTCGGTCGTCAACTACGTCCGCAAGCACCCCGACGTGCCGGTGGCCGACGTGGCGGCGTCGTTCCAGGAGGCGGTGGTGGACGTCCTGGTCACCAAGGCCCAGCGGGCGGCGGCCGAGGTCGGCGCCACCGGCATCGTCCTGGGCGGCGGCGTGGCGGCGAACACCCGCCTGCGCGAGCGGGTTCTCGACGCGTGCATCGCCGACGGCCTGCGCGGCTTCCTTCCCAGCCGCGACCTGTGCACCGACAACGCGGCCATGGTCGCCGCCGCCGGGTACTTCCGGCTCCTGTCGGACGGGCCCACGCCCCTCAATGTGGGCGCCGACCCGAACCTCGGGCTGCCCGTCGTGGTCGGGTCGTAGCGACGCGCCCCGGGCGCCGTGCGCGCTTGCCGTAGCGCCCGGCCGCGCCTATCGTTAGCACTCGACAGGCGAGAGTGCTAACGACAGTCCCGGAGGACGAAGCTATGAACCTGCAACCGCTCGATGACCGCATCGTGGTCCGTCCCAGCGAGTCGGAGGAGAAGACCGCATCGGGCCTCGTCATCCCCGACACGGCCAAGGAGAAGCCCCAGCAGGGCGAGGTGCTCGCCGTCGGCCCCGGCCGCCGGGCCGACACCACCGGAGAGGTCATCCCGCTGGACCTGAAGGTCGGCGACAAGGTCGTGTACTCCAAGTACGGCGGCACCGAGATCACCATCGACGGCGAGGACCTGCTGATCCTCACCGGCCGCGACGTGCTCGCCAAGGTGACCAAGTAGTGCCGAAGCAGATCAGGTTCGACCAGCAGGCCCGCCGGAGCCTCGAGAGCGGGGTGAACCGCCTGGCCAACGCCGTGAAGGTCACCCTGGGGCCGCGCGGGCGCAACGTGGTGCTCGAGAAGAAGTTCGGCGTCCCCACCATCACCAACGACGGCGTCACCATCGCCCGCGAGATCAAGCTGGACGACACCTTCGAGGACATGGGCGCCCAGCTGGTGAAGGAGGTCGCCACCAAGACCAACGACATCGCCGGAGACGGAACCACCACGGCCACCGTCCTGGCCCAGGCGCTCATCCACGAGGGCCTGCGCAACGTGGCCGCCGGCGCCAACCCCATGTCGCTCAAGCGGGGCATCGAGAAGGCGACCGCCGTCGCCGTCGAGGCCATCCGGGCCCAGGCCAAGGACGTGGACGACCGGAGCGAGATCGCCCAGGTCGCCTCCATCTCGGCTGCCGACCCGAGCATCGGAGAGGTCCTGGCCGACGCCATCGACCGCGTGGGCAAGGACGGCTCGGTCACCATCGAGGAGTCCAACCTCTTCGGCATGGAGGTCGAGTTCACCGAGGGCATGCAGTTCGACAAGGGCTACCTCTCGCCTCACCTGGTCACCGACCAGGAGCGGCAGGAGGCGGTGCTCGACAACCCGCTGATCCTCTTCGCCAACCAGAAGGTCTCGGCCGTCCACGAGCTGGTGCCGCTGCTCGAGCGGGTCATGCAGGCGAGCCGGCCCCTGCTGATCATCGCCGAGGACGTCGAGGGCGAGGCCCTGGCCACCCTGGTGGTCAACAAGATCCGGGGCACGTTCAACTCGACGGCCGTGAAGGCCCCCGCCTTCGGCGACCGCCGCAAGCAGATGCTCCAGGACGCCGCCATCCTGTGCGGCGGGCAGATCGTCTCGTCCGAGCTGGGCGTGAAGCTGGAGAACGTCACGCTCGAGATGCTCGGCTCGGCACGACGGGCGATCGTCACCAAGGACCACTGCACGATCGTGGACGGCGGCGGCGACCCCGACGCCATCAAGGAGCGGGCCCACGCCATCCGCAGGGAGATCGACGAGGCCACCTCCGACTGGGACCGCGAGAAGCTGACCGAGCGGCTGGCCAAGCTGGCCGGCGGCGTCGCGATCGTGAAGGTCGGCGCCGCCACCGAGGTGGAGCTCAAGGAGAAGAAGCACCGCATCGAGGACGCCCTCTCCGCCACCCGGGCCGCCATCGAGGAGGGCATCGTCCCCGGCGGGGGGGTCGCCCTGGTCCGGGCCCGCCCCGCCGTCGACGAGCTCATCGCCACCCTCACCGGTGACGAGGCCACCGGGGCCAGGGCCGTCCGCCGGGCGCTCGAGGAGCCCCTCAAGTGGATCGCCTACAACGCCGGCCTGGAGGGCCCGATGATGGTCCAGCAGACCGAGCGGGAGAGCGGGAGCATCGGCCTCAACGCGGCGACCGGGCAGTTCGAGGACCTGTTCAAGGCCGGGATCATCGACCCCGCCAAGGTCACCCGCTCGGCCCTCCAGAACGCCTCCTCCATCGCGGCCATGCTCCTCACCACCGAGTGCCTCGTGGCGGACAAGCCCGAGCACGAGCCCGAGGTCAACGTCGCCGGCGCGCGCGCCTACCAGCGTGAGTACGCGTCGGGGAACGCCTTCTCGGGGCTGCCGACCGCGGGGCTGATGTAGCTCGGTGGCCGACATCCCGCCGCCCGACCCCGAGAAGCTCCTCGCCTCCTGGATGCAGTGGGAGCGGGGCGACCTCCCGCCCGGGCGGGTGATGGCCGACCTCAAGAAGGGCGGGCTCCGGGAGCTGCTGGAGTCCACCGTGCAGGCCCATCGGGAGATCGTGGCGGGCTGACGCCCTCCGTCCTCGTCCTGAGCCGCCCCCGCCGTGTACGCCGCGGCGGGGGCGTGGCGCGTCCATACCTGTCGCCGCGCACAGTGCGGACGCGCCTTACTAGGTCTGCCACTAGGGGCTACCGTGTGTCCGATATGGCGGTGGCGAGCGTTCCCGACGGCGACGGCCTGCGCCTCGTCGTCGAGGAGGTCCGCTCGTCGGTGCCGGGGTGCGGGGCGGCCGTGGTGAGCGTCGTCCGGGGCGACGACCCGGTCACCGTCGTGGGGACCAGCCTGCTCGGGTGCCAGCTGGAGCAGGCGCAGTGGACGGCGCAGCGGGGCCCGGCCGTCGACGCCTTCCGCCAGCTGCAGGTGTTCAACGTCTCCTGCCTGTCGACCGCCCGGTCGTGGCCCGAGTTCACCCACGTCGCCCTCGGTCGTGGCGTCCGCAGCACGCTCGCCGTGCCGGTCACCGCCCGCGGGCGGGCGCTCGGCGTGCTCAATCTCTACTCGAGCGAGCGCGACGCGTTCGCCGGCCGGGAGTCGGTGGCCGTACGCTACGCGTCGCAGGCGGCGGCCCTCCTGGCCGGCGTGGAGTGGACGCCGGCCGTCTCCGGGCCCTCACCCGCCGGGCCGCCGGCGGGCGGCCCCGACGTGGTGCCCGCCATCTCCTGACGGCGGGCCCGACAGAGGAGGAGCACATGCGAGGTTTCCGGTTGTCGCGTCCCTCGGACGGCGGCGGGCCGCGGCGGTCGGTCCGCGAGGACGCCGAGGCGGAGGCGGCGGCGGAGCTGCGCCGCGTCCTGGAGGGCGCCGGCCTGCCACCCGAGGAGACCACCGAGGTGCTGGAGCGCACCGCCGCCCGCCGCGCCGGCGGGAAGGGGGTGGCCGCTCGGGGCCCGGCGCCCCCGGCGTCCACGGCGCCCGAGCCGGCGCCGGACGAGCCGCGGGAGGCCGGCCAGCCCCCGCCCGAGGCGGCGCGGGGCGGGCCCCCGGCGGCCGAGCCCGAGCTCGAGGTGGAGCGGGGCGGGCCCCGGGCGGCCGACCAGCCGGCGGCCGGCCAGCCCACGCCCGGGCCCCGGGCGGCCGACCAGCCGGCGGCCGACTCAGCGGCGGGGCCCGCCGCCGCGCCGCCGACCCGGCGGGTGCGCAAGTCGCCACCCGGTGCCGTCCGGCCGCCGGCGGGCCCCGGCGCCGCGGCCTCACCGCCGCCCGCCGCGGCCGGGCGGGCGTCGAGGTCCGGGCGCCGGTGACGGAGCCACCGGGCCGAACCGGGGACGGGCCGCCGGTTCCCGGCTTCCCAGCCTCCCGGGCGTAGAATCCCTCTTTCGGGAGCGAACGGGAGGGGTCGTGGCTGAGGTCGAGATCGGCATCGGCAAGTCGGGGCGCAGGGCGTACGGGTTCGACGACATCGCCATCGTCCCCAGCCGCCGGACCCGGGACCCCGAGGACGTGGACATCGCCTGGGAGATCGACGCCTTCCGCTTCGAGCTGCCCCTGATGGCGTCGGCCATGGACGGGGTGGTCAGCCCGGCCACCGCCATCGAGGTGGGGCGGCTGGGGGGCGTCGGCGTGCTGAACCTGGAGGGCCTGTGGACCCGCTACGAGGACCCCGAGCCGCTCTTCGAGGAGATCGCCCGTCTCGACGACGCCAAGGCCACCGCCCGCATGCAGCAGATCTACTCCGAGCCGGTGAAGCTGGAGCTGATCACCCGGCGCATCAAGGACATCCGGGAGACCGGCGTGGTGGCCTGCGCCTCGGTCACGCCGCAGCGGGCCCAGCAGTACGCCAAGGCCGTCCTCGACGCCGAGCTCGACCTCCTGGTCATCCAGGGCACGGTGGTGTCGGCCGAGCACGTCTCCAAGACGGTCGAGCCGCTCAACCTCAAGCAGTTCATCCGCCAGCTGGAGGTCCCCGTGATCGTCGGCGGGTGCGCCTCGTACCACGCCGCCCTCCACCTCATGCGCACGGGAGCCGTCGGCGTGCTGGTCGGCGTCGGCCCCGGCAACGCCTGCACCACCCGGGGCGTCCTCGGGCTGGGCGTCCCCCAGGCGACGGCCATCGCCGACGCCGCGGGGGCCCGCATGCGCCACCTCGACGAGACGGGCGTGTACGTCCAGGTCATCGCCGACGGGGGCATCAGCCGGGGCGGCGACATCGCCAAGGCCATCGCCTGCGGGGCCGACGCCGTGATGATGGGCTCGCCGCTGGCCGCCGCCCACGAGGCGCCCGGCCGGGGCTTCCACTGGGGCATGGCGACGTTCCACCCCACGCTGCCCCGGGGCACCCGGGTGCGCACCAAGGCCCGCGGGAGCCTCAAGGAGATCCTGGTCGGCCCCGCCCACGAGAACGACGGCCGGCTCAACCTGTTCGGCGCCCTGCGCACCTCGATGGCGACATGCGGGTACCAGTCGGTGAAGGAGTTCCAGAAGGCCGAGGTCATGGTGGCGCCCGCGCTGCAGACCGAGGGCAAGGACCTCCAGCGCTCGCAGCACGTCGGCATGGGGCAGTAGGCCGGCGGATGAGCGGTACGGCGCCGAGCGGGCCTGGGGCCGCCGTTCACTTCGCGATCGCGCGCCACCCCCTGGCGCGCGATCGCGCAACGGGCCCGAGCTTCGACACCGTCCTGGTCGTCGACTTCGGCGCGCAGTACGCCCAGCTGATCGCCCGGCGGGTGCGCGAGGCGCACGTCTACTCCGAGATCGTCCCCCACACCATGCCGGCGGCCGAGATGATGGCCCGCCGGCCGGCGGCGGTGATCTTCAGCGGCGGCCCGAAGTCGGTGCACGTCGAGGGCGCGCCGTCGGTCGACCCCACCCTGTACGACACCGGCGTGCCCGTGCTCGGCATCTGCTACGGCGCCCAGCTCCTGGCCCAGCAGCTCGGGGGCGAGGTGGGCCGCACCGGCAGGGGCGAGTACGGGCGGACGGCCATGACGGTGGTGGACGGCTCCGCCCTCTTCGCCGACCTGCCGCTCGAGCAGGACGTGTGGATGAGCCACTTCGACTCCATCGCCGTGCCGCCCGCCGGCTTCCGCGTCGTGGCCACCACGCCCGACGCGGTGGCCGCCATCGAGGACCCCGACCGGCGCCTGTTCGGCGTGCAGTTCCACCCCGAGGTGGTGCACACCACCCGCGGCCAGGAGGTGCTCAAGCACTTCCTGTACGAGGTCGCCGGCTGCCGCCCGTCGTGGACGATGACCTCGGTCATCGAGCAGCAGGTGTCCGACATCCGGGCCCAGGTGGGCGACGAGAAGGTCATCTGCGGGCTGTCCGGGGGCGTCGACTCGGCGGTGGCGGCGGCCATCGTGCACAAGGCGGTGGGCGACAACCTCACCTGCGTGTTCGTCGACACGGGCCTGATGCGGGCGGGCGAGGCCGAGCAGGTGGAGGACACCTTCCGGCGCCAGTTCGGGGTGGACCTGGTCCACGTGAAGGCGGCCGACCGGTTCGTCGAGGCGCTGAACGACGTCATCGACCCCGAGCGCAAGCGGAAGATCATCGGGGAGACCTTCATCCGGGTGTTCGAGGAGGTGGCCAAGGACCTCCAGGACGCCCGCTTCCTCGTCCAGGGGACGCTCTACCCCGACATCATCGAGTCGGGCACCAAGGACGCCGCCCGCATCAAGAGCCACCACAACGTGGGCGGCCTCCCCGACGACATGAACTTCGAGCTGGTGGAGCCCCTCCGCAACCTGTTCAAGGACGAGGTGCGGGCGGTGGGCGAGGAGCTCGGCCTCCCCGAGGAGATCGTGTGGCGCCAGCCCTTCCCGGGGCCGGGCCTGGCCGTGCGCATCGTGGGCACCGTCACCCCCGAGCGCCTGGAGATCCTGCGGGCGGCCGACGCCATCGTGCTCCAGGAGATGCGGCGGGCCGGTCTGGAGCGCCAGGTGTGGCAGAGCTTCGCCGTCCTCCTGGCCGTGCGGACGGTGGGCGTGATGGGCGACGAGCGCACCTACGCCCATCCCGTCGTCATCCGGGCCGTCACCTCGGACGACGCCATGACGGCCGACTGGGCCCGCATCCCCTACGACGTGCTCGAGCGCATGTCGAGCCGCATCATCAACGAGGTCCCGGGCGTGAACCGGGTGGCGTTCGACATCACGTCGAAGCCGCCCGGCACCATCGAGTGGGAGTAGCCGGCACGCCCGGGGCTCTTGACCGCCGGCCGGGGCTCTGCGACGCTCGCCCGGTGGTCGACGTCGACGTGCAGGCCGTGCTGCGGGCCCTGGCCGACCCCAAGCGGTTCCGGCTCCTCGGGGCGCTGCGGGAGCGGGAGCGGTGCGTGCGGGACCTGGTCGACGGCGAGTCGCTGCCCCAGCCCCTGGTGAGCCACCACCTCGGCGTGCTGGTGCGCTCGGGGCTGGTGCGCAGCCGGCGGGCCGACGGGTTCACGCTGTACGCCGTCGACCCGGACGGGTTCGCCGCCGCCCGCTCCGCCCTCGGCGACCTCCTCGACCCCGAGGCGCTCACCCCCGTCGCCCTGCCGGGCGGCAACTCCAGCTGCTGCGCCGGCTGAGGTGCCCGCCCCCTTGCCCGAGCCGCCCTTCCGGGCTAGGCTCGGCGAACGTACGTTCGACAGAAGGAGGACCCCATGGGCAGTGTGAAGCCGATCCCCGACGGGTACCCGGCCGTCTCCCCGTACCTTCCGATCGACGGGGCGGACGCCGCCATCGAGTTCTATGCGAACGTCTTCGGTGCCAAGGAGCGGATGCGGATGCCGGCGCCCGGGGGCAAGATCGGCCACGCCGAGCTCCAGCTGGGCGACTCGGTGATCATGCTCTCCGACGCCTTCCCGGAGATGGGGCACCGCACGGCCAAGGAGCTCGGCGGCTCCCCGGTGAGCATCGCCGTGTACGTGGACGACGTCGACGCCGTGTTCGAGCGCGCCGTGGCCGCCGGCGCCACGGTGTTCCGTCCCGTGGAGGACCAGTTCTACGGCGACCGGGCCGGTGCGTTCGACGATCCGTGGGGCCATCGCTGGAGCGTCGCCACCCACGTCGAGGACGTGGCGCCCGACGAGATGGCCCGTCGCGCCGCGCAGATGATGGCGGGCGGCGGGAGCTGACGGGGGGCGGCCCGGGCG
>DATLFN010000057.1 GCA_035540975.1 Acidimicrobiales bacterium | reverse complement strand
GGAAGGCCGGCCCCGCCCCCCGGGCGCCCATGGACCCCGAGGCCCTCGGCGTCACCCGCCGGCAGTTCTTCAACCGCAGCATCGTGGGCTTCTTCCAGCTCGGGCTGGCCGGGTTCGGCGCCGCCTCGGTCGCCTTCTTGTGGCCCACCCTGAGCGGCGGCTTCGGCGCCAAGATCCGGGTCGGCAAGCTCGACGAGATCCTCAGCGAGATCGCCAGCACCAAGGAGCCGTACTACCTGGCCGAGGCCCGCACCTGGATCGCCCCCTACCCCAAGGACGCGGCCAAGGCGGCGGAGGCCAACTACGAGGGTGCCGTGCTGGACGGCATGAAGGAGGGCGTCGTCGCCCTCTACCAGAAGTGCGTCCACCTGGGCTGCCGGGTGCCGTTCTGCAAGAGCGCCCAGTGGTTCGAGTGCCCGTGCCACGGCTCCCGCTACAACCGGGTCGGCGAGAGGAAGGCCGGCCCCGCCCCCCGTGGTCTCGACCGCTTCGGCGTCGAGGTGAGCGGCGGCGTCGTCTCCGTCGACACCAGCCAGGTCATCCAGGGGCCCCCCGTCGGCGTGAACACGACCGGCCAAGAGGCCGAAGGCCCGCACTGCGCGTGACGCACCTCCTCGCCCTCAACAACTTCCAGAAGGCCGGCGTCGCCACCGCCGTCCTGCTCGTCCTCGGCTGGCTGGCGTACCTGGCCGGCTACCTCCGCAAGGAGGACACGCCGCCGCCGGGCGCCGAGATGGAGCTGGCGCCCAACCGGCGCCCGTACTTCGACGACGAGGGGCTCGAGGGCCCGCGTCTCGACCGGGCCCTCATGTGGGGCCTGATCCTCATGGTCATCACGGCCGTCGGCCTCCCCCTGTACTGGGCCCGCGAGCCCAGCCGCCAGGAGGGCGCCGAGCGGGGCTTCGACCACCGGGCCGCCGGTCGCGGCCTCGTCCTCTTCCAGCCCGCCGGCTCGCCCATCCCCGAGGGCAACATCGGCCACTTCGGCTGCGGGGGCTGCCACGGCGCCCAGGGCCAGGGCGGCGTCGCCAACTACGTCATGGCCGACCCGATCGACCCCGAGAAGCCGCCCCGCGAGGTGAAGTGGGCGGCCCCGCCGCTCGACACCGTCCTCCTGCGCTACTCCAAGGACGAGCTCAAGTCGGTGCTCGTCTACGGGCGGGCCAACACCCCCATGCCGGCCTGGGGCATCGAGGGCGGCGGTCCGATGAACGACCAGCAGATCACCGATCTCATCGCCTACATCGACAGCATCCAGCTCGACCCCGAGGAGGTCCGGGCCAGGAACCTCAACGAGTTCGGCACCGACGGCGCCAAGCTGTTCGACGGGTTCTGCTCCCGCTGCCACACCGAGGGCTGGTCCATCGGCGAACCCGGCGTCCCCGGTGGCGGCGCCTACGGGCCCAGCCTCACCGCCGGTGCGACCCTGCGCCAGTTCCCCGACCGCGAGATGCACGTGGAGTTCATCACCGAGGGTGCCGAGTACGCCGAGCCCTACGGCATCCGCGGCCTCGGCGGCGACGAGGGAGGCGGCATGCCGGGGTTCGGCAGGATGCTCACCAAGGAGCAGATCGAGGCCATCGTGGACTACGAGCGGGGCCTGTGACCGTGGACGCCGACGTGCTCCTCTCCGCCCTGTCCTGGGACCCCCAGATCCGGGGCTTCGCCATCTTCCTGGCCAGCCTGGTGCTCCTCCCGGGCAGCGTCTACCTGCTCCTCGCCACCAACATGGGGGCGAGGATCGGCTTCGTGCTCGCCCTCACCGGGCTGGCCGGGTGGATGACGATCATGGGCGCCACCTGGGTGGTGTTCGGCATCGGCCTCAAGGGCGAGGAGCCCTCGTGGAAGGCGCTCGAGATGGTGACGGGCCCGGCCGAGCAGTCGCTGCTGGACGTGATGGACGACTTCCCGGGCGGGAAGTGGCAGGAGCTGCGCCCCGGCGACGCCATCCTGGCCGACGCCCAGGCCACCGCCGACAAGCTGCTGGCGCCGGCGTCCGCCGAGGAGGCGCCGGCCGGCCACGGCGAGGAGGCCGAGGCGAAGCCCGACCCGGTGGCCGAGCGCTTCGAGTCGCCGTTCTCCACCACCGAGGACTACGTCCTCCTCGACGGCTTCCGCCTGGGCGGTGAGGACTACTTCCTCACCCTCCGCCACCGGCCGCACTACGTGGTGGTCCGGGTGAAGCCGGCCCTGTTCGAGGAGCCGCCGGCCGGCGTCAGGCCGCAGCCCGACCTCACCGCACCGACCACCGCCGTCATCATGATCCGCGACCTCGGCAGCGTCCGGCTCCCGCCGTTCCTCGTGATGTTCGCGTCGGGGATCGTCTTCGGCGTGTGCTGCTGGAACCTGCACCAGCGCGACAAGGAGATCTGGCGGCGACAGGCGGAGAGCGCCGCCGCCTGAGGGCGTCGGGCGGCGTTCCGTCCCCGTCGAGACCCCTTCCGGGGGGTCGGTCCAACCGACCTTCCCGGTACGGACCGGCTAGCCTCACGCCGGATCGAGCGAGGAGGTGCGAGGGTCGTTGAGCGAGTACCTGCCCATCCTGACGCTGATGGTGCTGGCCACGCTCTTCGCCGGCCTGTCGTTCGTCGCCTCCCGGCTGCTCGGGCCGCGCAAGCCCACGGCGGCCAAGGCGGCGCCCTACGAGTCGGGGATCCTGCCCCGCAGCGAGCCGGCGGAGCGCTTCCCGGTGCGCTTCTACCTGATCGCCATGATCTTCATCATCTTCGACATCGAGATCGTGTTCCTCTACCCGTGGGCGGTGGTGTTCCGCCGCCTCGAGCTGTTCGGCCTCGTCGAGATGCTCGTCTTCGCCCTCGCCGTGTTCGTGTCGTTCGTGTACCTGCTGAGCAACGGCGCCCTCGACTGGGGCCCGTCGGCCGCCAAGAGCAGCGGCGCACGCACCACCGAGTCGACGGTGCGGCGGGTCGGGCGCCAGCGGGAGGCGGCCTAGATGGCAGGAGGGCTCGAGAGCCTCAACCACAACTTCCTCACCGGTCGGGTCGAGGACGTGGTGAGGTGGGCCCGGCGGAACAGCGTGTGGCCGGCCTCGTTCGGCCTGGCGTGCTGCGCCATCGAGATGATGGCCACCGGCGCGTCCCACTTCGACATCAGCCGCTTCGGCATGGAGGTCTTCCGCGGGTCGCCCCGCCAGGCCGACCTGATGATCGTCGCCGGCCGGGTGTCCCAGAAGATGGCCCCCGTGCTCCGCCAGGTCTACGACCAGATGATGGAACCGAAGTGGGTCATCTCCATGGGCGTGTGCGCGTCGAGCGGCGGCATGTTCAACAACTACGCCATCGTGCAGGGCGTGGACCAGGTCGTGCCCGTGGACGTCTACACGCCCGGCTGCCCTCCCGGGCCCGAGACGCTGCTGCACGGCATCCTGACCCTGCACGAGAAGATCCGCACGGGCGAGATCCTGCGCCGCCGGGACGCCACCGGCGCCGGCGCCGGCCTGGTCCTCGAGCCCCGGCGGGTGGCCGTGGGGACGCCCCGGTGAGCGGCCCGGGCCCGGCGGAGGGCGTCGCCGACGACCAGCCGCCGGCACCTCCCCCGCCGCCCGAGGAGGTGCACGGGGCGCCCGTTACCCGGTCGCGCGGCCAGAAGGTGCTGCATCCGTCGAGGGAGAAGTACGTCGCCCTGGTGGAGGCGCTCGGGGAGGACGGGTTCGACGTCTGCCTGGACGTCTGCGCCGTGGACTACCTGGCCGCTCCGGCCCGCCCGCTCCCCGACGGCGTCGCCCCCGAGCGCTTCGAGGTGGTGGTGAACCTGCTGTCCACCACCCGCAAGGAGCGGGCCCGGGTGCGCGTCCAGGTGCCGGAGGCCGACCCGGTGGTCCCCTCGCTGTTCCCGGTCCACCCGGGCACCGAGGCGTTCGAGCGGGAGGTGTTCGACCTCATGGGCATCCGCTTCGACGGCCACCCGGACCTCACGCGCATCCTCATGCCCGAGGACTGGGAGGGCCACCCGCTCCGCAAGGACTACGCGACGGGGCGCGTCCCCGTCCAGTTCAAGGCGGCGGCGCCGTCCCGATGAACTTCGTCCTCACCCGCTCGCTGCGCTCGTCGGGTCTCGGCGAGCGAACTTGTGGCGGAAACGACCCGGATCCGAGTCGTTTCCGCTACGGGTTCGGGCCCCTGGTCGCTGGGGGGCCGGTGTGAGCACGCAGGAGCGGCCCGGGATCGTCGAGACGTCGGAAGGGGCGCAGGAGCTCCGGCCCCGCAGGATGACGGCGCCGGCCGAGCTGGCGCGCGAGGAGGGCGCGTTCCTGCGGCTGCCCGAGGGAGTGGAGCTGGACCGCGGCGACATGAACGTCGAGGTCACCGACGACGAGACGATGATCATCAACATGGGGCCCCAGCACCCCAGCACCCACGGCGTGCTGCGCCTGATGCTGGAGCTGGAGGGCGAGACCGTCATCCGCTCCAAGTCGGTGATCGGCTACCTCCACACCGGCATGGAGAAGACCCAGGAAGACCTGATGTACATCCAGGGTTCGACCAACGTCACCCGGATGGACTACCTGGCCAACTTCTTCAACGAGTGCGTCTTCTCGATGTGCGTGGAGACGCTGCTCGAGGTGGAGGTCCCCGAACGGGCCACGTGGATCCGCATGCTGCTCATGGAGCTCAACCGGGCGTCGTCGCACCTGTTGTTCATGGCCACCAACGGCATGGACCTGGGCGCCATCTCGATGATGCTCTACGGCTGGCGAGAGCGCGAGCTGATCCTGTCGTTCTTCGAGCGCACCACCGGGCTGCGGATGAACTACAACTACATCCGCCCGGGCGGGGTCGCCGCCGACCTCCCGCCCGGCTGGCGCGACGAGGTCCTCGCCATCTGCGACGCCATCCCCCCCCGGCTGGACGAGTACGACACGCTCCTCACCGGCCAGCCCATCTTCCAGGAGCGCACCCAGGGCGTCGGCGTCGTCACCACCGAGCAGGCCCTCGCCCTGTCGGCCACCGGTCCCATCCTCCGGTCCACCGGCTTCGACTGGGACCTGCGCCGGGACATGCCCTACCTGTTCTACGACCAGCTCGACTTCGACGTGGTCGTGGGCACCTACGGCGACACGTTCGACCGCTACGCCATCCGCCTCAACGAGATCCGGGAGTCGCTGAAGCTGGTGCGCCAGATCGCCGACCGCCTGCCGCCGGGCGACTACCGCACGCAGGACAAGAAGCTGACGCCGCCGCCCCGCGGGCGCATCGACGAGTCGATGGAGGCGCTCATCCACCACTTCAAGCTGTTCACCGAGGGCTTCAAGGTTCCCGCCGGCGAGGTGTACGTCGCCATCGAGGCGCCCCGCGGCGAGCTGGGCGGCTACCTCGTGGCCGACGGGTCGGCCAAGCCCTACCGCTTCCACATGCGCGACCCCAGCTTCGCCAACCTCCAGACTCTGCCGGTGATGCTCAAGGGCGGGTTCGTGGCCGACGCCGTCGCCTGCATCTCGTCGGTCGACCCGGTCATGGGCGGGGTGGACCGCTGATGGCGCGGCTCACGGCCGAGAACGAGAAGCGGGCCAAGGAGATCATCGCCCTGTACCCGCAGTCGCGCTCGGCCCTCATCCCCATCCTGCACGTGGCCCAGGAGCAGAACGGCTGGCTCACACCCGAGTCGATCGACCACGTGGCCGAGCTGCTGGGGCTCACCGCCGCCGAGGTGTACGGCACCGCCACCTTCTACGAGATGTTGTTCACCTCCCCGGTCGGCCGCCATCTGGTATCGGTGTGCACGAACATCGCCTGCCTGCTGAACGGCGGCTTCGAGCTGCTCGAGCACGCCGAGCAGACGCTCGGGGTCCGGGGCGGCGGCACGACCGAGGACGGCGAGTTCACGCTGGAGGAGGTCGAGTGCCTGGCCCTGTGCGGCAACGCGCCGTGCCTCACGGTCAACTGGCGCTTCTTCGGCGACGTCACCAACCAGCGCTTCGACACCCTCGTCGCCGACCTGCGCTCGGGGAAGCTGGCCGACGAGGTCCCGCCCCACGGCACGCTCTGCCGGGTGCGCCGCAACGTGGGGCTCAAGGCCGTGGCCGGCCCCGGCGCCGACGCCGCGCCGCAGGGCACGCCCGGCGGCGGCCGTCCGCAGAGCCCGGGGGCCTGATCGTGGCGCTCACTGACGCCAGGCCCATCGTCACCCGCCGCATCGGCGTCCCCAACTCGTGGACGCTGCAGTCGTACCTCGACACCGGCGGTTACGCCGGCCTGCGCAAGGCGCTCACCATGAAGCCCGAGGACGTGGCCTCCGAGGTGATCACGGCCAGCCTGCTCGGCCGCGGCGGCGCCGGGTTCGAGGCGGGCAAGAAGTGGTCGATGCTCGGCAAGGGCCGCCCCGCCTACCTCGTCGTCAACGGCGACGAGAGCGAGCCGGCCACGTTCAAGGACCACATGCTCATCGAGAACGACCCCCACCAGATCATCGAGGGCACCCTGATCTGCGCGTACGCGGTGGGCGCCGCCCAGGCGTTCATCTTCGTGCGGGGCGAGTTCGCGCTCGGGCTGGAGCGGATGACGGCCGCCCTCAACGAGGCGTACGCCCACGGCGCCGCCGGCCGGAACATCCTCGGGTCCGACTTCTCCCTCGACGTCGTGGTCCACCCGGGCGCCGGCGCCTACATCTGCGGCGAGGAGACGGCGCTCATCGAGAGCCTGGAGGGCAAGCGGGGCTTCCCCCGCATCAAGCCGCCCTTCTTCCCGGCCGCCATCGGGCTGTACGGCCAGCCCACCATCGTCAACAACGTGGAGACCGTCTCGAACCTGCCGTGGATCGTGGAGCACGGCGGCAGCAGCTTCGCCGCCCTGGGCGAGGGCCGGTCGGCCGGCACCCGCATCTTCTCGCTGTCGGGCCACGTCAACCGGCCCGGCAACTACGAGGTCGAGATGAACAAGGTCACCTTCCGCGACCTCATCGAGCACCCGGAGCTGGGCGGCGGCATGCGCAACGGCAACCAGCTGAAGGCGTTCATCCCGGGCGGGGCGTCGGCGCCGTGGTTCGGCCCCGACCAGGTCGACATGCCGCTGGACCAGGACGCGGTGGGCAAGGCCGGTTCCATGCTGGGTTCGGGCTCCGTCATCGTGATGGACGACACCACGTGCATGGTCCGGGCGGCGTGGCGCATCACCCGCTTCTTCCACCGCGAGTCGTGCGGGCAGTGCACGCCGTGCCGCGAGGGGAGCGGCTGGGTGGACAAGGTCATGCGCCGGATCGAGGACGGCGGCGGCCGCGAGGAGGACCTCGACCTGCTGTTCGACGTGCTCGACAACATCGCGCCCGGCCTCTCGTGGCCCCCCAGGCAGACCACCATCTGCGTGCTGGGCCCGTCCATCCCGTCGTCGATCACGTCGGCCATCCGCATGTTCCGCGACGAGTTCCTCACCCACATCAAAGAGGGCGCCTGCCCGTATGGCTGAGCAGACGGAAGCGACCACCGAGACCGTCACCATCACGGTGGACGGCCGCCGGATGCAGGCCGGGAAGGGCGAGATGATCATCGCCGCGGCCGAGCGCAACGGCGTGTACATCCCCCGGTTCTGCTACCACCCGCGCATGCGGCCGGTGGGCATGTGCCGCATGTGCCTGGTCGAGGTGAAGGGGCCGCGGGGCATGATGCTCACGCCCGCCTGTTTCGTCCCCGTGGCCGACGGCCAGGAGGTCGTCACCACGTCGGAGACGGTGAAGAAGGCGCAGGACGGCGTCCTCGAGTTCCTGCTCGTGAACCACCCCCTCGACTGCCCGGTGTGCGACAAGGGCGGGGAGTGCCCGCTCCAGGACCAGACGCTCGCCTTCGGCCCGGGCGAGACCCGCTTCGTCGAGGAGAAGCGGCACTGGGCCAAGCCCATCCCCCTCTCCGACCTCGTGCTCATCGACCGGGAGCGCTGCATCCAGTGCGACCGCTGCACCCGCTTCGCCGACGAGGTGGCGGGCGACCCCCTCATCGAGTTCGTCGGCCGGGGCGACCACATCGAGGTCAACACCTTCCCCGAGCAGCCCTTCGCCTCCTACTTCTCCGGGAACACCGTGCAGATCTGCCCGGTGGGCGCCCTGTTGGCCAAGCCCTACCGGTTCAAGGCCCGGCCGTGGGACCTCGAGCAGGTGGAGAGCACGTGCACCATGTGCTCGGTGGGCTGCCGCATCGCCGTCCAGTCGTCGTCCAACGCCCTCACCCGCTACCTCGGCGTCGACAGCGACCCCGTCAACCACGGGTGGCTGTGCGACCAGGGCCGCTTCAGCTACGAGTACGTCAACAGCGAGGAGCGGCTCGGCGCGCCGCTCGTCCGCAAGGGCGACGAGCTGGTGGAGGCGTCGTGGGGCGAGGCGCTGACCACGGCGGCCAAGGCCCTGGAGTCGGCGAAGAACGTGCACGGGCCGGGCGCGTTGGCGGTGCTGGGCGGCGCCCGCCTCGCCAACGAGGACGCCTACGCCTGGGCCAAGCTGGCCAAGGGCGTGCTCGGCACCGACAACGTGGACGCCCAGCTGGGCGACGGCCTCCAGGCGGAGGTGGTCCTCGGCCTGCCCCGGGCCACGATCGACGACGCCTGCTCGGCTCCCGCCGTGGTCCTCCTGGCGCCCGACGTCAAGGAGGAGCTGCCCGTCCTGTACCTCCGCCTGCGGGCCGCCGCGGTGGACGGCAAGGTACCGATCGTCGAGCTCACGCCGCAGGGCACCGGCATGTCGCGCTACTGCAAGGCGAGCCTCGGGTACCGCCCCGGCGAGGCGGTCGCGCTGGCCAGGGCCCTGGTGGACGGCTTGAGCGGCGACGTGGCCGGGGTGAAGGCGGCGGCCATCGCCGAGGCCCGTGCCGTGCTGGGCGACGGCGCCGTGGTGGTGCTCGGCCGGCCGTCGCTGGCCGAATCGGCGGCGTCCATCACCGCCGCGGCCGCCATCCTGGCCGGCGGGCTCCCCGGCGTGCGCTTCCTCCCCGCCCTCCGGCGGGGAAACGTGCACGGGGCGCTGGACATGGGGCTGGCACCCGGCGTCCTCCCCGGGCGCGTCGGGCTCGACGAGGCGCGGGAGTGGTACTCGGCGGCATGGCCGGGCGTCCCCGCCGAGCGGGGCATGGACGCCGCCGGCATCCTCGGCGCGGCGGCGGAGGGCCGCATCCAGTGCCTGGTCCTGCTGGGCGCCGACCCGGCGGCCGACTTCCCCGACCGCCAGCTGGCCCGCCGGGCCATCGCCGGCGCCGGCTTCGTCGTGGCCGTCGACACCTTCCTCACCGAGTCGTCGCGGCAGGCCGACGTCGTCCTGCCCGCCGCCGCCTTCGCCGAGCGGCCCGGCACCACCACCAACCTGGAGGGCCGGGTCACCCGCCTCGGCCAGAAGGTCGTGCCCGCCGGCGTGGCGTGGCCGGACTGGATGATCGCCTGCGAGCTGGCCTCCCGCCTGGGCGCCGACCTCGGCTTCGAGAGCGTGGACGCGGCGTGGGACGAGATCGAGCGGCTGGCCCCGTCCCACGCCGGGATCACCCGGGCCCTGCTCGGCGACCGGCGCTTCCGCGACGGCGTCGTCGTCCCCCGCGCCGTCGAGTCGCCGCCGACCGGCGACCTCGGGGCCGGAGGCCCGGCGGCCACCGACACGTCCACCGGCTCCACCACCGACGTGCCCGCCGCCGTGGACCCCGTCGCCGACCCCGGCATCGACGCCGTCGAGTCGCAGGGCATCCCGGCCACCGCGGTTGTCACGGCCCCGCACGGCGCCCCGTCCGGTGGCGTGGCTCCTCCGCCCGAGGTGCCGCGCCCGCCCACCCTGTCGTTCTCGGCCGGCAGTGCCGAGGTCGCCCTGCCGCCGCTGGACGCCTACTCGCTCCGCCTGGTGTCGGCCCGCAAGCTTTACGGCACCGGCACGCTCGTCCAGCACGCCCCGGCCCTCGCCGCGCTGGCGCCCGAGCCGTGCGCCCGGGCCAACCCGTCGGACCTCGACCGTCTGGGCATGGGATCGGGCGGGCGCGTGCGGGTGCGTTCGAACCGGGCCAACTTCGTGGTGGACGCCACGCCCGACCCCGGCGTCCCCCGAGGGTCGATCTCGCTGCCGTTCAACACCGGCGGCGACGGTGTCGGCGCCGGCGAGCTGATCGACGTGTCCGCTGCGGTCACCGACGTCCGGGTGGAGACGCCGTGAACGACGCAACGGTCGGCGGTCCCGATCGGATGGCGCAGCAGTGACGGCGCGGTCGGTGATCCTGGCCGCCGACCCCCTCTTCGCCGAGGGCGTGGACGGCGCCGTCGTCCTCATCGTGGCGGTCAAGACGCTGGTGGTGTTCGCCGCCCTGATGGTGTCGGTGCTGTTCATGGTGTGGTTCGAGCGCAAGCTCGTCTCCGACATGCAGGCCCGCATCGGCCCCAACCGGGCCGGCAAGTGGGGCGTCCTCCAGGCGCTGGCCGACGGCACCAAGCTGTTCTTCAAGGAGGACCTGCTGCCCGACCGCGCCGACCGGCGCATCTTCCGCCTGGCGCCCTACCTCTCGCTGGTGCCCGCCTTCCTCGCCTTCGCCATCGTCCCCGTGGGCGGCGAGATCACCATCGGCGACCGCACCACCCGCCTCCAGCTGGCCGACCCCCCCGTCGGGATCCTGTTCCTGCTGGCCGTGTCGTCCATCGCCGTCTACGGCGTGATGCTGGCCGGCTGGTCGTCGGGCTCGAAGTACCCGCTGCTCGGCTCGGTACGGGCGTCGGCCCAGATGGTGTCCTACGAGGCCGCCCTCGGGCTGTCGGTGGCCGCCGTCGTCCTCGTCACCGGCTCGCTGCTCACCAGCGACATCGTGGCCGACCAGTCGGGCGGCACCATCGCCGACTGGAACGTCTTCCGGCTCGGCTTCCTCCCCTTCGTCATCTTCTGCATCGCGGCGACGGCCGAGCTGAACCGGCCGCCGTTCGACCTGGTCGAGGCCGAGCAGGAGCTGGTCGGCGGCTTCAACACCGAGTACTCGTCGCTGCGCTTCGCCATGTTCTTCCTGGCCGAGTTCATGAGCACGGTGGTGATGTCGACGGTCATCGTCACCCTCTTCCTCGGCGGGCCGGCCGGCCCCGCGCCCGACGGCGGGTTCCTCGGGGCCGTCGTCCCCGTCCTGTGGTTCCTGGCCAAGACGTTCGTCTTCCTGTTCACCTACGTGTGGCTGAGGGCCACGCTGCCCCGGCTGCGCTACGACCAGCTGATGGACCTGGGGTGGAAGAAGCTCATCCCGCTCTCGCTGTTCTGGCTCCTCGTGCTGGCCGGCATGCTGATCGAGGCGCCCACCACCCAGGACGGCTTCGTCGGGTCCCTCCTGCGCCGGCGCTACGGGTTCGGCGTGTTCGTCGGCGGCCTGCTGCTCGGGCTGCTGCTGCTGCGCGCCATCCACATCGGGCAGGCCACGACGCGGGGCGAGGCGGGCTCCGGCGGCGCGCCCGCCTTCGAGGAGGTCGTCTGATGGGGTACCTCGACGGGTTCAAGGTCACGTTCAAGACCATGTTCGAGAAGCGGGTCACCAACGAGTACCCGAAGCAGAAGCGCCCCAAGCCGGAGCGCTTCCACGGGCGCCACGTGCTGAACCGCTACGAGGACGGCATGGAGAAATGCATCGGCTGCGAGCTGTGCGCCGGGGTGTGCCCGGCCCGGTGCATCTACGTCCGGGGCGCCGACAACCCGCCCGACGCTCCGGTCTCGCCCGGTGAGCGCTACGGCTACGTCTACGAGATCAACTACCTGCGCTGCATCCACTGCGACCTGTGCGTGGAGGCCTGCCCCACCGAGGCCATCACCGAGTCGAAGCTGTTCGAGTTCTCCTTCACCGACCGCAAGGACGCCATCTACACCAAGGCGGAGCTGATGGTCGACGACGACGGCCGGCCACAGAAGCTCCCCTGGGAGGACTGGCGGGAGGGCGACGACGAGCACACCTCGGCGTGGGCCCGGGTCACCGCCCCGTCCGGCAACGCCCGCTTCGAGGGCAAGGTCCAGTGGTCGGGCGAGCTCGGCTACGGCGTCCGCCCGCCGGAGCCGGGCCAGTCGGCCGAGGGACCCGCCGGACCGGCCGCCGGCGGGGAGGAGCGGACGTGAGCCTCGGCCTGCTGCTGGCCGCCACCAAGGTGGACCAGGGCGTGTTCCTGGCCTGTGCCGTCATCGTGCTGTCCGGCGCCATCGGCGTGGTCATCAGCTCCAACCCCGTCCACGCCGCCCTCTCGCTCGTGATGACCCTGTTCGGGATCGCCGTGCTGTTCGTCGCCCAGGAGGCGCACTTCCTGGCCGCCGTGCAGGTGATCGTCTACGCCGGCGCCATCGTCGTGCTCTTCCTGTTCGTGATCATGCTCATCGGCGTGGACCGGGCCGAGGACATCCGGAGCGAGCCGCTGCGCGGCCAGCGGCCGCTGGCCGTCCTGCTCGGCCTCGTCGCCCTGGCCGAGATCGTGCTGCTGTCACGGGGCGGCGACTGGGTGACGGGCGCTCCGGCGGTGGCCGGTCAGGCCAGCGGCGAGGGCAGCAACGTGGAGAAGCTGGCCGAGAGCATCTTCACCCGGTACATGTTCGCCTTCGAGGTCACGTCGGTCCTGCTGATCATCGCCGTGGTGGGCGCCGTCGTCCTCGTGCGCCGGCCGCCGCCGCCGGTGGCCGAGGGGGACTCCGAGGGCGAGCCGGTGAGCGCGGTCGTCAACGTGCCCGGGGCGCCGGCCGACGCCGGGGCGGAGACCGCTCGGTGAGCATCGGCGGCGAGTGGTACCTCTACCTGGCGGCCGCCCTGTTCACCATCGGCGCCGTGGGCCTGCTGGTGCGCCGCAACGTGCTGGTGATGTTCATGTGCGTCGAGCTGATGCTCAACGCCGTCAACCTGACCTTCGTCACCTTCGCCCGCGAGCTCGACGACATCGGCGGCCAGTCGCTGGTGTTCTTCGTCCTCGTCGTCGCCGCCGCCGAGGTGGTCGTCGGCCTCGGGATCATCGTTTCGATCTTCCGCCGGCGGGCCGGCGCCACCGCCGACGACCTCCACCTGCTCAAGGGATAGCGCCGACCCGTGCTCGAGAACGCCTACCTGATCCCCCTCCTGCCGCTCGTCGGCTTCCTGGTGCTCGTCGCCGTGGGGAAGCGCGCCGGCGACCCGGGCGCGGGGTGGATCGGCACGGCGGCGGTGGGCGGCTCCTTCCTGGCGACCCTGGTCGCCTTCTTCGAGCTGCTGGGCGAGGACGGCCACGACCGCCACGTGGTCGACCACCTCTTCACGTGGATCCCCGCCGGCGGCCTGGACGTGGAGGCGGGGCTGCTGGTCGACCCCCTCTCGATCACCATGGCGCTGTTCGTCACCGGCGTCGGGTTCCTGATCCACCTGTACTCGATCGGCTACATGAAGGGCGACGAGCGGTACCCCCGGTTCTTCGTCTACCTGAACCTGTTCGTGTTCTCCATGCTGGTCCTGGTGCTGGGGGACAGCCTCCTGCTCACCTTCGTGGGGTGGGAGGGCGTGGGCGCCTGCTCGTACCTCCTCATCTCCTTCTGGTTCGAGCGGGAGTCGGCGGCCAGCGCGGGCAAGAAGGCGTTCGTCGTCAACCGGGTGGGCGACTTCGGGTTCATGATCGCCATGTTCCTGTGCTTCGCCACCTTCGGGACGCTCGAGTACGCCGGGATCCTCGAGAACGCCGAGGGGGCCGGCCAGTCCACCCTGTCGGCCATCGCCCTGCTCCTCTTCGTCGGCGCCTGCGGCAAGTCGGCCCAGCTCCCGCTGTTCGTATGGCTCCCCGACGCCATGGAGGGCCCCACGCCCGTCTCCGCGCTCATCCACGCCGCCACCATGGTCACCGCCGGCGTCTACCTCATGTGCCGGGTGGCGCCGCTGCTCGCCCTCACCGACGACGTCGGCACGGTGATCGCCGTGGTCGGCGCCGCCACCGCCTTCTTCGCGGCGACGGTCGCCGTGGCCCAGGACGACATCAAGCGGGTCCTGGCCTACTCGACGATCTCGCAGCTGGGCTACATGTTCCTGGCCGTGGGTTCGGGTGCCTACGTGGCCGCCATCTTCCACATGGTCACCCACGCCTTCTTCAAGGCCCTGCTCTTCCTGGGCGCCGGCTCGGTCATCCACGGGCTACACGACGAGCAGGACATGAAGCGGATGGGGGCGCTGAAGAAGTGGATGCCGGTCACGTCGGCCACGTTCATCGTCGGCTGGCTGGCCATCGCCGGCGTGCCTCCGTTCGCCGGGTTCTGGTCCAAGGACGACATCCTCCTGGCCGCCTGGGACAAGAGCGTGGCCCTGTGGGCGGTTGGGCTGGTGACCGCCCTGCTCACCGCCTACTACATGAGCCGCCAGGTGTTCCTCGTGTTCTACGGGGACGAGCGGTGGCGGTCGGTCCCGGCCGACGACAAGGCCGAGCTGACCGAGCCCGAGCCGGTCGGTCCCGGAACGGGTGCGCGGGTGGCGGCCGCCCCGGCCGGCCATGCCGCCGCCGACGCCGGCGGCCACCGCGGCTCCGGCGGGCACGGGCACCGCGAGCCGCACGAGTCGCCGTGGCTCATGGCCGGGCCCCTCGTGGTGCTGGCCGGGCTGGCCGTGGTCGCCGGCGGGCTGAACCTGCCCTTCGACGGCTTCCACCACCTCGAGCACTTCCTCGAGCCGGTGTTCGAGGACGCCCTGCACCACACCGACCTCGGCGGCGGCGAGAAGGTGCGGCTCGGCCTGTTCGCCACCGCGGCCGCCGCCGCCGGCATCGCCCTGGCGTACTCCGTCTTCGGAAAGGGGCGACGGACCGACGCCTTCGAGCCGGCGGTGCTGAAGCGGGCCTGGGGGGTGGACGCGCTGTACGCCGCCCTCATCGAGGCGCCCGGCCGCGCCCTGTCGGCCTTCGCCGCCTACGTGGTGGACGCCCGGATCATCGACGGCATCGTCAACGGGACGGGCACCGTCGTCAGGGCCGGCGGCGGGATCCTGCGCCGGGTCCAGACCGGCTACGTCCGCAACTACGCCCTGGGCGTCGCCTTCGGGACCACGCTGCTCCTCGGGTGGGTCCTGGTCCGGGCCGGTATCTGACGTGAACGACCTCGACTTCCCGCTGCTGACGGCCATCGTCCTGCTGCCCGCGGTGGGCGCGGCGGTCATCGCCGCGCTCCCGAAGGCCCGGGCCGACGCCATCCGCCTGGTCGCCGCCCTGGCGTCCCTCGCCACCGGCGTCCTCACGGTCGTGCTGGCCGTCGAGTTCGAGGCCGGCGAGGCCGGCTACCAGTTCGTCTCGCAGCACAGCTGGATCGAGGACTTCGGCGTCTCGTGGATCCTCGGGGTGGACGGCATCTCGCTGTTCCTCGTCGTGCTCACCGGCGTGCTGTTCCCCATCGCCCTGATGGGAGTCCACGTCGAGCGGGACGTGAAGTCCTACATGGCGTGGATGCTGGTGCTGGAGGCCGGCTGCCTGGGGTCGTTCCTGGCCCTCGACCTGTTCGTGTTCTTCCTCTTCTTCGAGCTGACCCTCGTCCCGATGTACTTCATCATCGGCGGCTGGGGCTACGAGAACCGGGTCTACGCCTCGCTCAAGTTCTTCCTCTACACGCTGTTCGGGTCGGCGTTCATGCTCGTCGGGATGCTGGCCCTGGTCTTCATCACCGCCGACGGCCAGCCGGTGACGTTCGACATCCGCGAGCTGGCCGAACGCGGCGGGCTGGCCGACTCCACCGCCCGGTGGATCTTCCTCGCATTCACCGCCGCCTTCGCCGTGAAGGTCCCGCTCTTCCCCGTCCACACGTGGCTCCCGGACGCCCACACCGAGGCGCCCACCGCCGGGTCGGTCATCCTGGCCGGCGTCCTGCTCAAGCTCGGCACCTACGGGCTGGTGCGCTTCGGCCTGTTCCTCTTCCCCGAGGCCGCCGTCGACCTGGCCCCGCTGCTGCTCACCCTGGCCACCATCGGGATCATCTACGGCGCCCTGGTGGCGACGGTCCAGCGGGACCTGAAACGGCTGGTCGCCTACTCGTCCGTCGCCCACCTCGGTTTCATCGTGCTCGGCACCTTCGCCTTCACCACCCAGGGCCTGTCGGGCGGCGTGCTCCAGATGGTGAACCACGGGCTGTCCACCGGCGCGCTGTTCCTCCTCGTGGGGATGATCTACGAGCGCCGCCACACCCGCCAGATCTCCGAGCTCAACGGGCTCCAGAAGTCGATGCCGGTGCTGGCCGCCGTGTTCACCGTGGTGATGCTCTCGTCCGTCGGGCTCCCCGGCCTCAACGGGTTCGTCGGCGAGTTCCTCATCCTCATCGGCACGTTCGTGACGCACCGGTGGTGGGCCGTCGTCGCCACCGCCGGCGTGATCCTGGCCGCCCTCTACCTGCTGTGGGCCTACCAACGGGTGTTCCACGGCACCCCCACGGGTGACAACGTGGGGCTGCCCGACATGACGTGGCGGGAGAAGGCCACCATGGCGCCCCTCGTGGTGCTGATCGTGTTCCTCGGCGTCTACCCCAAGCCGGTGCTGGACCGCATCAACCCGTCGGTGGAGGCCCTGGTCGAGCACGTCGAGGCGAACAGCGACCACCGCCAGCCCGAGGTCGCGGCCGGGGGCGCCGCCCCGGCCGAGCACGCGAACGGAGAGGAATGACGCGCCTGCTGGCCCAGGTCGGCGAGCTGACCCCGATCGACGTCCCCGAGGTCGAGTACGCCGGCATGCTGCCCGCGCTGGTGCTGATCGCCGGCGCCGTCGTCCTCCTCGTTGCCGTGGCCACCACGACGGGCCGGCGGCCCATGCTGTGGACCTTCGTCTCGGCCGCGACGGGGGTGGCGTCGCTCGTCGCCGCGTACGCCGTGTGGGCCGACGTCCAGGACGAGGGCCCGCGCCGCATCGTGGCCGACGCCCTGGTCGTCGACGGGTTCAGCGCCTTCTTCATGGTCCTGGTGAGCGCGGCGGTCATCCTCGGCGCGCTCCTGGCCGGCGGCTACCTCGAGCGCGAGGGGTTCGAGGGGCCCGAGTTCCACGTGCTGATGCTGCTGTCGGCCTCGGGGGCCGTCGTCATGGCCTCGGCCAACGACCTCATCGTGGTGTTCCTGGGGCTGGAGATCCTCTCGCTCGCTCTCTACGTGATGGCCGGGTTCGACGCCCGCCGCGCCGCCTCAAGGGAGGCGGCCATGAAGTACTTCGTGCTCGGCGCCTTCTCCTCGGCCCTGTTCCTCTACGGCGTGGCCCTCGTCTACGGCGCGACCGGCTCCACCAACCTGGCCTCCGTCCGCGATTTCCTGGCCGGCAACCTGGCCCCGAACGGCGGCGTCCTCCTGGCCGGCGCCGCCCTCCTCCTCGTCGGCCTCGGGTTCAAGGTGGCGCTGGTGCCCTTCCACACCTGGACCCCCGACGTCTACCAGGGAGCGCCTTCCCCGGCGACCGCCTTCATGGCCGCCACCGCCAAGGCGGCCGGCTTCGCCGCCCTCCTGCGGGTCTTCTTCTCCACGTTCTCCACCCTGCAGGTCGACTGGCGCCCGCTGGTGTGGGCGCTGGCCGTGGTCACCCTCCTGGTCGGCTCCGTCCTCGCCGTCGTCCAGACCGACATCAAGCGGATGCTGGCGTACTCGTCGATCAGCCACGCCGGCTACGTCCTCATCGGGCTCCAGGCCGCCAGCGACAAAGGCATCGCCGGGTCGCTGTTCTACCTCCTCGCCTACACGTTCATGGTGCTGGGGAGCTTCGCCGTGGTCACCGTGGTGGGCCGCCGGGGCGATGCCGACCACGACCTGTCGGCCTACCGGGGCCTGGCCGCCCGCCGCCCGGCCCTGGCCTTCGCCTTCACCGTGTTCCTGCTCTCCCAGGCCGGGGTCCCGTTCACCACCGGGTTCCTGGCCAAGTTCTACGTGATCTCCGCCGCCGTGGAGGCCGAGTCGTACGCGCTGGGCCTCGTCGGCATGCTCGCGGCGGTGATCGCCGCCTTCTTCTACCTTCGCATCACCGTGCTGATGTACGCCCAGCCCACCGAGGTCGAGGCCGCCGCCGACGCCACCCCGGCGCGCCGCCTCCCCGTGCCCGTCACCACCGGCGTGGTGGTCGCCGCCGCCGCCGCCTTCACCGTCGTCTTCGGCCTCATCCCCTCGCCCATGATCGAGTTCGCCCGCGACGCCACGCTGATGTTGTGAGCTTCGCCGTCGCAACCGGAGGTTGCTCGGCGAGCTGGCGGAGCTACGGCCGACCGGCGGAGCCGGCATAACAACCCTTCGGGCGGAGGCCGGCCGGCTCCGCCCGAAGGGTTGTTATGCCGGCTCCGCCGGCGGTGGCCGCCAGCCAGGGTGGCCGCCTGCGGCGGCAGCCGTGGGCGGCGGCCCTGGCGCCCGGTCCCACGGCGTGCCGGCGCCGACGGCGGGGGTTGGCCGCCGGCCGCCGGCGCCGCCGGAGGCGGCCTCGTCCGGCTGGCGGCCAGGGCCGGCGCAGCCGGCCCCTGAGAGGTCCGGGCGGAGGGCGGCCGGCTCCGCCGGCCGGCCGGAGCGCCCTCGGCTCGCCGAGCAACCTCCGGTTGCGACGGCGACGGGCGCTTTGGCGGTTCGTGAAGTTGCTCACGTAGGCTCCGCGTGATGTCGGATTTCCTGAGGAGCTACCTCAGCGTTCTGATCTTCGGCGTCGCCGCGGTGGCGATGGTGGGGGCCATGCTCGGGGTCGGCCGCCTGCTGCGCCCGACCCGGCCGCAGGGCCAGAAGTACATCGCCTACGAGTCGGGCGTGGACCCCGTGGGCACCGGCTGGTCGCAGAGCCAGATCCGCTACTACATCTTCGCCCTGCTCTTCGTCATGTTCGACGTGGAGGCCGTCTTCATCTTCCCGTGGGCCGTCGGCCTGGAGTCGTTCGGGATCTTCGGGCTGGTGGAGATGGCGATCTTCATCGTCATCCTCGCCCTCGGCCTCGTTTACGCCTGGCGGAAGGGGGTGCTGAAGTGGGCCTAGTCGAGAAGGGCTGGATCCCCAAGCCGCTCAGCACGCTCCTCAACATCAGCCGCAAGTACTCGCTGTGGGTGTACCAGTGGGGGCTGGCGTGCTGCGCCATCGAGATGGGCGCCGCCTTCGGCTCGCCCCGGTACGACGTGATGCGCCTCGGCGTCATCCCGTTCCCGGCCGGCCCCCGCCAGGCCGACCTGGTCGTCATCTCCGGGACCGTCACCGACAAGATGGCGCCGCCCATCCGCCGGCTCTACGAGCAGATGCCGGACCCGAAGTACGTGATCTCGATGGGGTCGTGCGCCAACTGCGGCGGCCCGTACTGGGACAGCTACTCCGTCACCAAGGGCATCGACCAGATCATCCCGGTGGACGTGTACGTTCCCGGCTGCCCGCCCCGGCCGGAGGCGCTGCTCGAGGGCATCGTCCTGCTCCAACAGCGCATCCACAACGAGGACATGGCCGAGCGCTGGAGGGGTGAGCCGATTGTCGTCGGCCGCTGACGAGGGCGCCCTCCCGGCGGCCGGTGAGACCGGCACGGGTGATGTCGACGAGGTGCGGACGGAGCTGGTGGCGACGCTGGCCCGGGAGCTGGGCGACGGCGCCGTCGTGGACTCGGAGGTCGCCGGCGGCGACGCCTGGGTCCGCCTCGACCGCGGCGCCTGGGGCCGGGCCGCCGAGGTGCTCCGCAACACCATGGGGATGGACTACTTCTGCTTCCTGTCCGGTCTGGACTGGATGGTGAACCCCGACCTGTCGGGCGAGAAGGTGTGGGACCCCGAGGGCGGCGCGGCCCTGGAGGAGGAGGACGAGGACGGCGCCGGGGCCGACGAGGTCGCCGCCGGGGACGGCCTGGTCACGGGCGTGGCCGGCGGCGACACCCGCTTCCAGGTGTTCGCCCGGGTCTTCTCCACCACCGCCAAGGTCGGCATCACCCTCAAGGCCGACCTCGACGAGCACGACCCCCGGGTGGCGTCGTGGGTCCCGGTCTACCGGGGCGCCGACTGGCACGAGCGCGAGGCCTGGGAGATGTACGGGTTCACCTTCGACGGGCATCCCGGGCTGCGCCACCTGTACCTGCCGGGCGAGTTCGAGGGGCACCCCCTCCGCAAGGACTTCCCGCTCCTGGCACGCGAGATCAAGCCGTGGCCCGGGCTGGTGGACGTCGAGGCCATGCCCGGCGAGGAGGCCTCGGCCGAGGGGGAGGGAGGCGACTGATGGCCGTCACGACCGACTGGCAGAAGGCGGCGTACGTCGCCGGGCAGGCCGCCGACGCCCGCGTGAACGTGGAGCTCGAGACGGAGGGCATGACCCTCAACCTCGGCCCCCAGCACCCCGCCACCCACGGCACCCTGCGCATCGTCGTCCGCCTGGACGGCGAGCAGGTGGTGTGGGCGGAGCCCGTCCCCGGTTACATGCACCGGGGATACGAGAAGCTGTGCGAGGTCCGGACCTACCCCCAGGTCACCACCCTCATCAACCGCATCGACTGGCTGGGCCACTTCGCCAACGAGGTGCCGTTCATCCTGGCGGCCGAGCAGCTCATGGGCATCGAGGCGCCGCCCCGGGCCCAGTGGATCCGCACCATCTTCTTCGAGATGGCCCGCATCGCCAACATCACGCTGTTCCTCGGCGACATGGGCGTGCAACTGGGGGCCATCACCCCGATCTTCTTCGCCTTCCGCGACCGCGAGTACGTCCTCAACCTGATGGAGGCGGCCACCGGCGGCCGCTTCCACCCCAACTACGACCGCATCGGCGGCCTCAAGGAGGACCTGCCGAAGGGGTGGGTGGAGGAGTGCCGGGGCGCCATGAAGAAGATGCGGCGGTTCTGCGACGAGATCGAGGACCTCCTCATGGGGAACGAGATCTTCCAGGCCCGCACGCGCGGCATCGGCGTCATCCCGGCGGCGGTCGGCGTGGAGTACGGCCTGTCGGGCGCCAACATCCGGGCCAGCGGGGTCGACTGGGACATCCGCCGCGACGAGCCCTCGCCCCTCGCCTACCGGCACTGCGACTGGAAGGTCTGGACCCACCCGGACGGCGACTCCTACGCCCGCTACTGGGTCCGTCTCCAGGAGACCCGCGAGGCCACCAAGATCGTCGACCAGCTGCTGGACTCGCTGCCGGCGGGCTCCATCCAGGCCAAGGTCCCCCGCATCATCAAGGTCGCGGCCGGCGAGGCATGGGTCCACACCGAGAACCCGCTCGGCGAGATGGGCTACTACGTCGTCTCCAAGGGCGGGTTGGGCCCGTTCCGGGTCAAGATCCGCACCCCCTCGTTCAACAACATCTCGATCACGCCGTGGCTCCTGCGCGGCGTCTACGTCCCCGACGTCATCACCATCCTGGCCAGCCTCTACTTCATCCTGGGCGACATCGACCGATGACGCAGACGGCTTCGTCATCCCGAACGGCTCGGTGCGCCCACGGCGTCGGCTCCGGCGGCAGGAAGGGGCGCTATTCGCCCGTCGCCGCCGCACGAACGGATGACCACCACGGCGGTCTGTGGTGATCCAGGCGATCGAGCTCGCCTACTGGCAGACGACGGCCATCAAGGTGGCCGTGGTGCTCGGGCTGATCCCGGCCGGGGCGATCATCCTGGGCTACGTCTTCCTGCTGAAGATGATGAGCCACATGCAGAGCCGGCTCGGCCCCATGGAGGCGGGACCGCACGGCACCCTCCAGCTGGTCGCCGACGGCGTGAAGTTCATGCAGAAGGAGGACATCTTCCCGGCCCGGGCGGACCGGTTCGTCTTCGCCGCCGCGCCGATCGTTGTGCTGATGTCCACGTTCCTCCTCTACATCGTGATCCCCGCCGGGCCGCGGCTGATCGTCGAGGACCTCGACACCGGCATCTTCTTCGCCCTCGCCGTGTCGTCGCTGTCGGTCCTCGGCATCCTCATGGCCGGGTGGGCGTCGGCCAACAAGTACTCGCTGATCGGCGCGCTCCGGGCCGCCGGCCAGCTCATCGCCTACGAGCTGCCGCTCGTCCTGGCCGTGGTCGGCGTGGTGATCCAGGCGGGCACGATGAGCCTCCAGGGCATCGTGATGGCCCAGGCCGAGGGGGAGATCTTCGGCGTCGGCATCATCGGCAACCCGTTCATCCTCACCCAGGCCGTCGGCTTCCTCATCTTCCTGGCCGCCGCCCAGGCCGAGCTGACCCAGACGCCGTTCGACATGCCGGTCGCCGAGTCGGAGCTGGTGGCCGGCTACATGACCGAGTACACCGGCTTCCGGTTCCTCTTCTTCTTCATGGGCGAGTTCGGCACCGCCTTCGCCTTCTCGGCCATCGGCGCCACCCTCTTCCTCGGCGGGTGGCACGTCCCCGGCGTGGAGGGGACGTTGGCCGACATCCTCGGGCCGCTGGTCCTCGGGGCCAAGATCATGGTGGTCGCCTTCTTCATCTTCTGGATCCGGTTCAGCTACCCCCGCCTGCGCGAGGACCAGCTCCAGGCGTTCGCGTGGAAGTTCCTGATCCCCGTCTCGCTGGTGAACATCCTCGCCACCGGCGTCCTCAAGGTGGTGTTCTGAGCCATGCCCGAGCTGCCCGGCCTCCTCAAAGGTCTCGGCGTCACCTTCAAGACGATGCTGAAGCCGGCCGTCACCGTGCAGTACCCGCACGTCAAGGAGGCGCCGCCCACCCGCGCCCGGGGCGTCATCGCCCTCAAGGAGGAGAACTGCACGGTCTGCATGCTGTGCGCCCGCCAGTGCCCCGACTGGTGCATCTACATCGAGGGCCACAAGGACAAGGCGCCGCCGCGGCGTGAGGGCGGCAAGCCGCGGACCGTGCAGAAGCTCGACCGCTTCGACATCGACTACGGCCTTTGCATGTACTGCGGGATCTGCGTCGAGGTGTGCCCGTTCGACGCCCTCTTCTGGAGCCCCGAGTACGAGTACTCGGAGGTGAAGATCGCCGACCTCCTGCACGACAAGACCCGCCTCGGCGAGTGGATGGAGACGGTGCCCGAGCCGCCACCCCTCGAGGCGGGCGCCGAGGCGAAGAAGGGCGGCAAGAAGTAGCCGATGGTCGCCCAGAACGTCATCTTCGGGGTCATCGCCGTGGCCATGGGCATCGCCGCCATCCGGGTGGTGACCGCCAAGAACATCGTCCACGCCGCCCTCTACCTGGTCGTCGTGCTGGCCGGCGTCGCCGCCCTGTACATCCTGCTGGCGGCCGAGTTCACCGCCGTCGTCCAGGTCCTCGTCTACATCGGCGCCATCGTCGTGCTGTTCCTGTTCGGGATCATGCTCACGCGCGCCCCGCTCGGGGTGACCCCCGACCTCGACAACGACCAGCGGGGCATCTCCCTCGTGGTCGCCCTGTTCCTGCTCGGGGTGCTGGGCGCCGTCCTCGACGACGCCTACGGCTCCACCAAGCTGCCCTCCGACAGCCCGGTCGCCACGTCGGCCGACGTGGGCACGTCGATCTTCCAGGACTACCTGATCCCCTTCGAGGTCGTCTCCATCCTGCTGCTGGCCGCCCTCATCGGCGCCGTCGTCATCGCACGGAGGGACTGACGTGTACCTCAACCAGTTCCTGTTCCTCGCCGCCTTCTTGTTCTGCGTCGGCGTATACGGCGTCCTGGCCCGCAGGAACGGTGTGCTCGTCCTCATGTCGGTCGAGCTCATCCTCAACGCCGTCAACGTCAACCTCATCGCCTTCGGCGCGTTCCACGAGACCGTCGTCGGCCAGGTGTTCGCCCTCTTCGTGATCGCCATCGCCGCCGCCGAGGTCGGCGTCGGCCTCGCCATCGTGCTGCTCATCTACCGGAACAAGCACTCGATCGACCTCACCGAGGTCGACCTCATGAAGGGCTGAGCGGACTCCCTTGCTGCGCAACGCCTGGGTCATCCCCGCCCTGCCCGTCCTCTCGTTCGTCCTGATCCTGTTCTTCGGCAAGCGGCTGCCGGGCAAGGGCCACGAGCTCGGCCTGGCCGCCGTGGGTGGCGCCCTCGTGCTCTCCGTCGTCGCGCTGGTCCAGTGGGTCGACCGACCGGCCGACTTCGAGGTGCCGCCCGCGGGCGAGCACGCCGCCGCCACCGCGGGCGAGGGCGAGCACGCTGCGGAGGAGGGCGAGCACGCCGGGGAAGAGCACGCCGAGGAGGGCGCCGCCACCGACGACCACGCCGACGACGAGGCGAGCACCACCACCGCCGCGACCGAGGAGGAGCACGCCGGCGACGAGCCCGCCACCACGGTGGCCGCCGCCGGCGACGAGAGCCTGAGCGAGGACGAGCGGGCCGACGCCGAGGTCGCCGCCGAGGAGGCCGCCGCCGGTGAGGAGGCGGTCGCCGCCGAGGACGAGCACGCCGACGAGGCGGGGGTGGCCGCATCGGCCGAGGACGAGGAGGGCGGCCACGGCGCCGAGGCGGCGGCGGGCGAGGAGGAGCACCACGCCGAGCCCATCCGCCGGCCCGTGGAGCGCGAGGTGGTGTGGTTCTCCAGCGGCGACGTCGAGATCAAGGCGGGGACCCGGATGGACGGCATGGCCGTGATCCTGGTGTTCACCGTCTGCCTGATCTCGTTCCTGGTGCACGTGTTCTCCACGAACTACATGCACGACGACCGCCGCTACACCCACTACTTCGCGGCGCTGAGCCTGTTCACGGCCGGCATGCTCATCATGGTCACGGCCAGCAACACCCTCCAGCTCCTGTTCGGCTGGGAGATGATGGGCCTGTGCTCGTTCATGCTGATCGGGCACTGGTGGGAGGAGAAGAACAACTCCGACGCCGCCCTCAAGGCGTTCCTCACCACCCGCACCGGCGACATCGGCCTCCTCGTCGGCATCGCCATCCTGTTCGTCGCCGCCGGCAACACCTTCGACATCGCCGCCATCAACGACGCCGCCCTGTCGGGCGCCATCGGGCGGACCGCCCTGGTGGCGGCGGCCGCCGCCCTCCTGTGCGCCGTCATCGGCAAGAGCGCCCAGTTCCCGCTCCACACGTGGCTCCCCGACGCCATGGCCGGCCCCACACCCGTGTCCGCCCTCATCCACGCCGCCACCATGGTCGTGGCCGGCGTCTACCTGGTCGCCCGCCTCTACGGCGTGTTCTGGGAGGGGTTCGACATCGGCGCCGGCGGCATCAACCCCGTGGCCCTCGCCGGCGGCGTCACCGTCCTGATCGCCGCCGCCCTGGCGTTCGTCCAGAGCGACATCAAGAAGGTGCTGGCGTACTCCACCGTGAGCCAGCTGGGTTACATGGTCATGGCCCTCGGCGTGGGCGCCTGGACCGCCGGCCTGTTCCACCTCTTCACCCACGCCATGTTCAAGGGGCTGCTGTTCCTCGGGGCGGGCTCGGTGAGCCACGCCGTCCACTCCTTCGACATGAAGAAGGAGATGGGCGGGCTGAAGCAGCACATGCCGACCACGTTCAAGACGTTCGTCATCGGCAGCCTGGCCCTGGCCGGCCTGTTCCCGCTGGCCGGGTTCTGGTCGAAGGACGAGATCCTGCTCGGTGCCTCGGCGAACGGTTACCAGCTGTTCCTGGTCGTCGGGCTGATCGGAGCCTTCATGACGGCGGCGTACATGACCCGGTGCGTGTACCTCACCTTCTTCGGCGAGTACCGCGGCCACGGCCACCCCCACGAGTCGCCGCCCGCCATCACCGTCCCGCTGGTCGTCCTGGCCGCCTTCTCGGTCGGCGCCGGCCTCCTCAACGCCCCCGGGATCGCGCTGTTCTCGGAGTGGACGGAGGGGGCCACCACCATCGCCGCCGGCGTCGAGCACCATGACTTCTCCATCGGCGTGGCCCTCCTCGGGTCGCTCATGGGCCTCGCCGGCATCGGCGCCGGCTACGCCTACTACTGGAGGAACCTGGGGCCCCACCGCCTCACCGAGCGCAGCGGCGCCGCCCTCTCCGGCTACCGGATCCTCGAGAACAAGTACTGGCTCGACCGCCTCTACACCGACATGGTCGTGGGCGGGATCAAGGGGCCCGTGGCGCGCGGCGCCTACTGGGTGAACCAGCGGATCATCGACGGCGTCGTCAACGCCGTCGGCATCGGCTCCCGGGCCGTCGCACAGTTCACCTACGACGTCGTCGACCAGAAGCTGGTCGACGGCGTGGTCAACGGCACCGGAGTCGGTGCCGAGGAGGGCGGAAGCGCCCTGAGTGTCCTGCAGACGGGCCGCGTGCAGCAGTACGCCGCCTTCCTCTTCGGCGGCGTCGTCCTTCTGGGCGGCGCCCTCGTCCTCTTCGCCTAGGGAGATTCCGTTGGACTGGTTGGACACGTGGGGCCTCTCGGCGGCGGTGTTCGTGCCCGCCGTGGGCGTGGTGCTGGTCGGGCTCATCCCGAAGGACAACGAGCAGCTCATCAAGGTGGTGACGCTGGCCACCACCCTCGTCACGGCGGCGTTCGGCGTGGCCCTGCTGGCGAACTTCGACTACGGGTCGACCAACGCCCTCCAGTTCGAGGTCGACAAGCCGTGGATCGACGCCATCAACAGCCGCTATCACATGGGCATCGACGGCATCTCGCTCCCGCTGCTGGCCCTGTCGATGCTCATCAGCGTCCTGTGCGTCGTCTACTCGTGGGACCACTTCCCCGAGCCGCACAACCCCAAGGCGTTCCTGATGCTCCTCCTCGTCCTCGAGGTGGGCATGAACGGCACCTTCGTCTCCCAGGACCTCATCTTGTTCTTCGTCTTCTTCGAGCTGGTCCTGCTCCCGATGTACTTCATGATCGGGGTGTGGGGAGGGCCCAACCGCCAGTACGCGTCGATCAAGTTCTTCCTGTTCACCCTCTTCGGGTCGGCCCTGATGATCCTCGGGTTCCTGGCCCTGTTCTTCAAGGCCGGCAACACCTTCGACATCCCCGAGCTGATCGCCAACGCCAGCGCCATCGACCACGAGACCCAGCTGTGGATCTTCGGCGGGCTGTTCATGGGCTTCGCCATCAAGGTCCCGATGTTCCCGTTCCACACCTGGCTCCCCGACGCCCACACCGAGGCGCCCACGGTGGGCTCGGTCATCCTGGCCGCCGTGCTCCTGAAGCTCGGCACCTACGGCTTCGTCCGCATCGCCCTGCCCATCCTCCCCGAGGCGGCCGTGTCGTGGGCGCCCTGGATCGGCGGGCTGGCGGTGGTCGGCATCATCTACGGAGCCCTGGGGTGCCTCGCCCAGCGGGACATGAAGCGCCTCATCGCCTTCTCGTCGGTGGCCCACATGGGCTACGTGATGCTCGGCATCGCCACCCTCACCGACTTCGGCGTGAACGCGGCGGTGTTCGGGATGGTCGCCCACGGGCTGATCACCGGCATGCTCTTCTTCTGCGCCGGGTCCATCCAGGAGCGCTTCCACACCCGGGAGCTGGCCCGCCTCGGCGGGCTGCTGATCCAGGCGCCCAAGCTGGGCTGGATCCTCGGGTTCTGCGCCATGGCCTCGCTCGGCCTGCCCGGCCTGGCCGGGTTCTGGGGCGAGTTCCCCGCCATCCTCTCCGCCTACCAGCCGGCGCCCGGCCTGTCCGAGGAGCTGTTCCGGGTGTACATGGTGATCGCCGCCATCGGGACCGTCTTCGCCGCCGGCTACCTGCTGTGGATGTACCAGCGGACCGCCTTCGGCCGGCCGAAGGAGGAGTTCGAGAAGGCCGACATCCACGACGTGCACGCCCCCGAGTGGATCGCGTGGGCGCCGCTGCTGGTGCTGATCGTGGCGCTCGGCGTCTACCCCCGCATCCTGTTCGGGATGACCGACGAGGCGGTGCAGACGGTGACCGCCGCCTTCGCCTCGCTGGGCGGGTAGATGCTCTCGCTCCTCCTCGCCCAGGCGGACACGTTCAAGACGCCGCACCTCGACTACGCCGCACTCTCCCCCGAGCTGGTGCTCACGGGCGTGCTGGTGGCCGTCCTGCTGCTCGACCTCGTCGTCGACGAGACGAGGAAGTACCTCGTCACCCAGCTGGCCGGTGTCGGCGTCCTGGTGACCATCGTCCCCGTCATCGCCCTCGCCGTGAACGGCGACGACCGCTCGATGTTCGCCGGCGCCTACGTGGTGGACGACTTCGCCCTGCTCTTCAAGGGCCTGTTCCTGGCCACGGGCTACGTGGTGCTGCTCATGTCCACCCGGTACATCGAGGAGGGCGACTACTACGAGGGCGAGTACTCGTTCCTCCTGCTCGCCTCGCTCCTGGGCATGGTGGTGATGTCGTCGTCGCGCGATCTCATCTCGATCTTCGTGGCCCTCGAGCTCCTCTCGATCCCGGCCTACATGCTGGCCGGCTGGCGCAAGCGCGACCTCCGCAGCAACGAGGCGGCCCTCAAGTACTACCTTCTCGGCGTCCTGGCCTCGGCGGTGATGCTCTACGGCATGTCGCTGGTGTTCGGCGCCAGCGGCTCGACCCTGCTGACCACCATCGGCGAGGCGGTGTCGGGATCGGTGGGGGAGGAGCCCCTGATCACGATGGGCATCTTCCTCATCGTCGTCGGGTTCGCCTTCAAGGTGTCCGCCGTCCCCTTCCACTTCTGGGCGCCCGACACCTACGAGGGCGCGCCCACCCCCGTCACCGCCTTCCTTTCGGTGGCGTCCAAGACGGGCGGCTTCGTCGCCCTCATGCAGCTGGTCTACGTCGGGTTCTACGGGCGCGCCGACGTCTGGGGGCCGCTGTTCTGGGTGCTGGCCGCGCTCACCATGACCGTGGGGAACCTGGTGGCCCTGCGCCAGACGAACATCGTCCGCATGCTCGCCTACTCGTCGGTGGCCCAGGCCGGGTACATCCTCGTCCCGTTCGCCGTCGCCGCCGAGAACCCCGACGCGGTGGGCACGGCCCAGACGGCGACCATGGTCTACCTCGTCATCTACGCGGCCATGAACCTGGGGGCGTTCGCCATCGTCATGGCCGTGGCCCGCAAGACCCGCTCGGGCGAGATCTCGTCGTACGGGGGGCTGTTCAACTACGCACCCGGGCTGACCGTCCTCATGACGATCTTCGTGTTCTCGCTGGCCGGCATCCCGCCCCTGGGGGGCTGGTTCGCCAAGCTGGCCATCTTCCAGTCCGCGCTCGACGCCGGCACCTCCAACGCCGTGCTCCTGGCGGTGGTGGCGGGCGTCAACTCCGTGATCGCGCTCTTCTACTACGCGTCGATCGCCCGGGAGATGTGGATGCGGCCGGTGCCCGACGAGGACCGCACGCCCATCACCGTGCCGGCGCCGCTGGCCGCCGCCCTCGGGCTCACCGCCGTCGCGGTGGTCGCCGTCGGCGTGTACCCGCAGGCCGTCGCCCGCCTCGGCGACCTGGCCCAGCTGGCCACGGGGTAGCCCACGCCCGCTGACGCCGCGGCCGGGCGCATCCGCGAGCGGATCACCCGGCTGGGCCCGATCCGCTTCGACGAGTTCCTCGAAGTGGCGCTCTACGACCCCGACGGCGGGTTCTTCGCCGGCGGTGGTAGGGGCGCCGGGCGGCGCGGGGACTTCCTCACCAGCCCCGAGGTGGGGCCCCTGTTCGCCGCCGTCGTGGCCCGGGCCCTGGACGGGTGGTGGCACGCGCTGGGCCGGCCCGACCCCTTCGTGGTGGTGGAGGCGGGGGCGGGCGCCGGCACGCTGGCCGCCGGCGTGGTCGGCGCCGCCGGGGCGTGCCGGGAGGCACTGCGCTACGTGCTGGTGGAGCGGTCGGAGACGCTGCGGGCTCGGCAGGCCGCGCGCCTGAGACTGGAGTCCCCGGCCACCGTCCTCGGTCCCCTGGCGGCCGACGAGGACGACGACGGGGGCCCACGGGAGGCGGTGCGGGGCGAAGGGCCGCTGGCCACCGCCCTGGCCGGGCTGCCGGCGGGGCCGGTCACCGGCGTCGTCCTCGCCAACGAGCTGCTCGACAACCTGCCCTTCCGGTTGCTCGAACGGGGCGCCGACGGGTGGCAGGAGGTGCGGGTGGGGACCGCCGCCGGCGGCGACGGGTTCGCCGAGGTGCTCGTGCCGGCGGCCGCCGAGCTCGCCGCCGAGGCCGACCGCCTGGCACCCGGTGCCGCCGACGGGGCCCGGGTGCCCCTCCAGCACGGCGCCCGCGCTTGGCTGCGGGGCGCCCTCGCCCTGCTGGCCCGGGGGCGGGTGGTGGTGGTCGACTACGCCGACACCACGCCGTCGCTCGCCGCCCGGCCGTGGCCCGAGTGGCTGCGGACCTACCGCTCCCACGGGCCGGGCGGCCATCCGCTGGACCGCCCCGGCACCCAGGACGTCACCTGCGAGGTGGCGGTCGACCAACTGGCGCGGGTGCGGGCACCGGTCGCCGACCGCTCCCAGGCCGAGTTCCTGGCCGCCTCGGGGATCGACGAGCTGGTGGCCGCCGCCCGGGCCGAGTGGTGGGCCGGCGCGGCGGCGGCGACGCTGGCCGCGCTGGCGGCCCGCAGCCGGGTGGCGGAGGCGGCCGCCCTGGTCGACCCGGGCGGCCTGGGCGCCTTCCGCGTCCTGGAGTGGTCGGTCGGAGCGGACGCCGGGGGATGACCGGCGGGACCCGGAACCTGTCGTCGGAACGACTCGGATCCGGGTCGTTTCCGCGACAGGTTGCGGCGGGCGGAAGCCCTGGAGCCCTAGGCTCGGCCGCCGTGCTGCGCAGGTGGGGAAGGGCCGCGGACGGCCGGCAGGCCGGGCCCCCGGCGGGCGGCCAAGCGGCACACGACACCGACGACCCCAGGCGGGCCGAGCTCGAGGCGGCGGCGGCCACGGTCGCCGACTGGTTCCACTCGCTGGACCTGGGGCACGGCGTCGTCACGCCCGGCGTGAAGTCGGCCGAGCTCCTGGCGACGGAGCTGGCGTCGCTGCGCCTGCCCGACCTGCGGGGCCGCACCGTCCTCGACATCGGGGCGTGGGACGGCTTCTACTCCTTCGAGGCCGAGCGGCGGGGCGCGGCGCGGGTGGTGGCGCTCGACCATTACGCCTGGTCCCTCGACCTCGCCGCCGTGCACGGGTACAACGAGCGCTGCCGCGCCGAGGGGGTGCCGCCGGCGCCCTGGGAGACGGTCCCCGATGTGTGGCGCCCGGACGCCCTGCCCGGCCGGCGCGGCTTCGACCTGGCCCGGGCCGCGCTCGGAAGCGCGGTGGAGCCCGTGGTCGCCGACTTCATGGCCACCGACCCCGCCGACATCGGCCAATTCGACGTCAGCCTGTTCCTCGGCGTGCTCTACCACCTGATGGACCCGTTCGACGCGCTGCGCCGCCTGCGCCGGGTCACCCGGGAGGTGGCGGTGATCGAGACGGCCGTCCTGGTGCTCGTGGGCCTGGCCGACCGCCCGCTGTGGGACTTCTTCCCCGAGGACCAGCTCAACGGCGACCCCAGCAACTGGTGGGCGCCGAACGTCGCCGGCCTGGTCGGTGCGTGCCGGGCCGCCGGGTTCTCGTCGGTCGAGGTGATCGCCCAGCCGCCCGACGACCTGCCGCCGTGGCAGGTCTTCCACGGCCGGGCCGTCGTCCACGCGCACTGCTGAGCCCGCCGGGGGGCGGGCGGCCCTCGGTCCTGGCCCGGCCATGACCGGCCGAGAGCCTTGTGTCGTCGGGACCGGTCGCCGTGGCGCGCCGGGTAGCGAACTTCGGCGAACGGGGGGCGCTCGGAGCGGTTGCATCTTCACGGTCTCGGATCCTGGAGCTCGGCGGCCGTGTCCATCGACAACGCGGCAACCACAAGGTGGGGACCACGGTCCCGGAGGGCCTGGCACGCTGCGACTCCCCATTCGTCGCATGCCGTCGGAGTCCTTCGCGGGACCGGCGGAACCGGCCCAGCGCTACGAGGCGCAGCGGCCGCCCGTGTCGGGGTCGCGGCGAGCGAGGCCGCGCACCGACAGGACTGCGGTCACGGCGTAAACCCCGGCCAGCACCCGCATCCCGGCGGCTGCGCCGAGCGGGACGAAGGTCGCGACGGTTGCGCCCGCGACCCACCAGAGCTGGAAGATCGTCTCGTAGCGCGCGAACGTGCGGCCCCGCACCGCCTCGGGTGCATCGTGCTGGAGCAGGCTGTCGAAGGCGAGCCGCCCGGCACCGGAACCGAGGCCGGCGGCACCGGCGAGGACCGCGGCCCGGGTGACGTCGAAGTCGCCGGCGGCCCACAGCGCTGCGGCTGTCATCCCGGCCAGCGTCACCAGTAGCAGGGCAGACTCCCGCAGCACGGCGCGCAAGAGGGGGGCCACGACCGACCCGGCGAACCCGCCGATCCCGGCGGCGGCGACCACGACCGCGAACCCCCGACCACTCTCGCCTGCCGCTCGCAGGAGGAACGCCAACAAGAAGGTGAGGTAGCCGACCGCCGCGCGCGAGCCGGCCATCGCGATGCCGCCGGCCAGTAGCCGGGCCGACAGCAGCTTCCGCCACTCGCCGGGAGCCTCCCGCTGCCGCGCCTCTTGCGTGCCGCGCGGGAGCCGGAACGCCGCAACGGCCCCGGCCGCGAACACCGCACCTGCAAACCACAGGGTCGCGTCGTGACCCAGCCACGCGTTGAGGCCGACCGCCGGCAGCGCCCCGGCCACCCCGCCGACGACCGACACGACCGCCAGCCACGCGTTGCCCCACATCAGGCTCCGCTCGGGCGGCAGCGACTCGGGGACCAGCGCGCTGCGGCTCACGCCGTGAACGCGGGAAAGCACCAACAGACCGAACGCGAGCGGGTACAGCGTGAGGCGCTCGGTTCTGCTCGACAGCAGCACCGCCAGCAGCGCCCGTCCTGCCGCGGCCAGCAGGATCGCGCCGCGGTACGCGCCTCGCCACCGGTCGATGACCGGCCCCACGACCGGCGACAGCACCGCGAAGGGGGCCATCGTCAGCGCCAGGTAGAGCCCGACCCGGTCCCTGGCCTCGCCCAGCGGGACCGCGAAGAACAGCGTGTCGGCGAGCGCCACGGCCACCAGCGCGTCGCCGGCGGCGTGCGCCGCCTGCGCCTGGGCGAGGCGGCGGAAGGGCACCCAGCCGACCACGCCGCGCCTTGGGGAGGTGGAACGGTCGTCGCGCCCGGCAGGGCGTCGTCGGCCCCCCGGGCGTGGTGACCGGGCGCCACTCGACGGATCCCTCGACACCATCGTCTCACTGTTGCACCTGAGCGCATGCGTGGCGCGACAGCTCCCCCGACATCGGCGTCGACGCCCAGTTGCACGCTACGACCGAAGCCAGCACACTGGGCATGAGGCTCATCGGCGTGGCCGGCCGTCGCGCTCGGGAACGACCGAGCGAAGATGCCCGTGTTCGTCGCGTTCCTCTTCGTGGCCGCGAGCTCGGGTTGGCGGTCAAAGACGACGTCGCAGCCCTGATCGAGAGCCGGGAGGGAGTCTCCCCATGACAGCGTCGTACTCGTCGAGCGGCTTCTCGCCGCTGGTCCCAGTGGACGGCTACTTGCCGATCGAGGACTTCGGGCTCATCGGCGACGGCTCCACCGCCGCGCTGGTCGGCCGTGACGGCACGGTGGCGTGGCTGTGCGTTCCTCGCTTCGACGACGACCCGCTGTTCTGCTCGATCCTCGACGCCCGCCACGGCGGCGGTTTCCGGCTGGCGGCCGACGGGGCCGTCGATGCCCGGCAGCGGTACGAGCCCGACAGCGGCGTGCTCGTGACCGAACTCCGTTCGCCGACCGGACTGGTGCGCATCACCGATTGCCTGGCGCTTCGTACTGGTGCCGACCTGAGCGAGGACGTCGCGCCCGGGAGGGGAGAGCTGCTCCGGTCCGTCGTGGTGCTCGACGGCGCCGTGCGCCTCAGGGTCGCCTTCGAGCCCCGCGGTGGGGCCACGTGCGAGCGACGGGCCGACGGTCTGCGGGTCAGGGCGTTGCGGCGACCCGACCTGGACCTGCAGCTTGTGGCGTCCGTGGCGCTCGACGGGCTGCGAAGCGCCGTTGACCTCCGGGCCGGGGACCGCGCCGACTTCCTGCTGCGCTGGGGCGGTGGTGCCCACCGGCACCGCACCCCGACCATGGCGGCGCTCGGGCAGTCCACGCTCGACGGGTGGCGCCGCTGGCTCCGCAACCTTCGCTACGACGGGCCGCAGCCAGCGCTCGTGCGACGCTCGGCGGTCACGCTGAAGATGCTCGACTACGTGCCGACCGGCGGGCTCGTCGCCGCGCCGACGTCGTCGCTGCCGGAGGCGATCGGCGGGGTGCGCAACTGGGACTACCGGTTCGCCTGGGTCCGCGACGCGGCGTTCGCGGTCTACGCGCTGCGGCGGGTGGGCCTGGAGGCGGAGGCGTGGGCCTTTCTCGGCTGGGTGCTCGACTCGATCGACCGGGACGGCGAGGCGCGGGTGCTCTATACCCTCGATGGCCGGCAGCCGCCACCGGAGCGCCACGACGAGGAGTTGGAGGGCTACCGCCGGTCGGCACCGGTCCGGTGGGGCAACGCGGCCGCCGATCAGCGCCAGCACGACGCGTACGGCGAGGTTCTCGACTGCGCGTGGCAGTGGCGGTCGGCCGGGGGGTCCCTCGACGGCATCTGGCCGCGGCTCGCCGCGCTCGTCGAGGAAGCCGCCGTCCGCTGGGATCAGCCCGACCACGGGATCTGGGAGGTCCGCACGCCTGGGCGGGTGTTCACCTACTCGGCGGCGATGTGCCAAGTGGCCCTCGACCGCGGTGCTCGCATCGCCGAGGCGCTGGGCCGACCCGGCGACGCCGCCCGCTGGCACGCCCAAGCGGACCGTGTCGGCCGGGCCGTCCTCGAGCAAGCGTGGGACGGCTCCCTCGGCGCGCTGACCGAGCATCTGGGCGGGGGCGGCATCGACGCCAGCCTGCTCGCCCTCCCGCTGCGGCGGGTCGTCGATCCGCGCCACCCGCGGATGACCGCCACCGTCGACGCCATCTCCGACCGGCTCGGGGCCGGCGGCGGCCTCCTGTACCGCTACCTCCCCGGCGAGTCCCCCGACGGGCTGCCGGGCGAGGAGGGGGCGTTCGTGCTGTGCAGCTTCTGGCTGGTCGACAATCTCGCCTACCAGGGCCGCCTGCAGGAGGCGCACGACCTGTTCGACGGCCTCTGCGGCCGAGCGGGACCGCTGGGCCTGCTCCCCGAGGAGATCGACCCCACCTCGGGGGGCTACCTCGGCAACTACCCCCAGGCATTCAGCCATGTCGGGCTCATCTCCTCGGGCATGAACCTGGCCCGGCTGGGCGCCCGGCCGTGACCCCCGCCCTTCTCCTGATCCTCGGCGCCACCGGCGACCTTGCCGGCCGCTACCTCATGCCCGCCCTCGGCGAGCTCGTGGAAGGCGGCCGCTTCCCTGCTGGTACCGACATCGTCGGCGTGGCCCGCGACCACTGGGACGACACCCGCTTCAAGACCCACGTGTCGGCCCGCCTCGAACGCCACGCCCCGCACCTCGACGCCGGCGCACGCCGCCGCCTCGTCGAGCGTCTGCGGTTCGTCGCCGGCGACGTCGCCGATCCCGCCACCCTGCGGGCTGCTGCTGGAGACCGGCGCGGCCCCGTGGTGGCCTATCTGGCCCTGCCGCCCGCGGTGTTCGCGGATGCCATCACCGCCCTCGCCGCCGCGGGCCTCGCGTCCGGCAGCCGGATCGTGGTGGAGAAGCCCTTCGGTGTCGACCTCGAGACCGCCCGCGACCTCAACGCGCTGCTGCACCGCCACTTCGCCGAACCCGATGTGTTCCGGATCGACCACTTCCTCGGCAAACAGACCGTCCAGAACGTCCTCGGGTTGCGCTTCGCCAACCGGCTGTTCGAGCCGCTGTGGTGCGCGACCCATATCGAACGTGTGGACATCGTGTGGGACGAAACCCTGGCGATGGAGGGCCGCGCCGGCTACTACGACCACACTGGCGCGCTACGCGACATGGTGCAGAACCACCTGCTGCAGATCCTGTGCCTCGTGGCCATGGAGCGCCCGGCCGGCCTCGGCGAGCGCCACTTCCGTGACGCCAAGGTCGACCTCTTGAGCGCCGTCAGGCGCCCGACCGTCGACGACATCACCCGTGACACCGTCCGCGCCCGGTACACAGCCGGGGCGGTCGCTGGCCGACCGGTGCCGGACTACAGGGACGAACCCGGTGTGGACCCGGCACGCAACACCGAGTCGTTCGCCGAGGTGACCCTGTTCGTCGGCAACGACCGTTGGCACGGCGTGCCGTTCCACCTCCGCACCGGCAAGGCACTGGCCCGGGACCGCCGCGCGGTCCGCGTCACGTTCCGACCGGTGGAGCGACTTCCTTTCGGCCAGGCCGACGACCCGGGGCCGAACGTCCTGACGCTGGCCATGGACCCCGACCGCGTCGCCGCCGACATCGCGCTCAACGGCGCCGGCGACCCCTTCTGCCTCGATGCCGCCCGCTGGGAGCTCGCGCTCGCTGACCAGGAGCTGTCTGCGTACGCCCGGATCCTGCTCGACGTCGTCGACGGCGACGCCTCGCTGGCGATCCGCGGCGACGAGGCCGAGCACTGCTGGCACATCATCGAGCCCATCGTCGCCGCCTGGGACGCCGGCGCGGTCCCCCTCCTCGGCTACACCGCCGGCAGCGACGGTCCGGGCCCTTCGTGATCGGCGCCGTCGGCGCTACCGCGTCAGGCCCCGTGGACATGGGCGTCGGTGCGCGAGTGCCGCTGCGAGCCACCGTTGGTCCCTCCTCGGTGTCCGGAGACGACGTCCGGAAGGCCGCTCGCGGTCCGAGTGATCGACGACGCACCCGAGACCGAGCCTGACGACCAGCGACCCGTTGCGGGGAGTGCTCACCGGCCCGGGGATCCACCGCCTCCCCGCGGACGTGCGCTGCTACGGGACTGCGCCTGCCTGACGGTGAACTTGTCGGAGAGCCGGATCAGTGGAGAGGGCCTCCTGTCCGGACCGATGGCGCAGCGGGCGGGAACGGCTACCCGAACCGCTCGTACTGCTGGCGGGCCAGGGCGACGGGGACGGCGTCGGTCGCCGCGTCGGGGCCGATCACGACGATCTGGCCGAGGAACCCGTTGCGGACGACGAACACCACGGCGGTGTGCTCGTCGTCCTCCACGATGCGGACCCCTCGGGCGCCGGGCACGTCGGGCACCGACAGCTCGCTCACCTGGGCGCCCTCCGTCTCCTCCCGGAACGACGCCAGCGTGCGGTCGCGGTAGTGCTCGGCGCCGCCGGGCGCCGAGAACCGGTAGACGAAGTCGATGATGGTCCCGTCCTCGTCCCTGGTCCACAGCCGCTGGTAGCCGGCCACGAAGCCGTCGGCCTCCAGGACCCGGCGTGCATCCGGGGACCCTTCGTCGCGCACGGCCTTCTCGAAGTCGGAGGGGCCGGTGTCGCCCACGTTGTCGGGCTGCTGCTCGTAGCCGGCCGGCACCTCGGCCAGGAGCCGGGGCACCAGCGCGTCGGTCTCGGGCGTCGCCGTGCCCGAACCCTGGCCCTTCCTGGCCCGGTCCAGGATCTCGCCGTAGCCGGCCACCTCCTCGGCGGGCGGGATCGTCACCGAGACCGGGGTGCCGAAGTCGTAGAACTCGACCGTCACGTCCATGCGCCGGGGGAGCGACCCCGCCGGGAACCGCCCCGAGTGTCCGGCCGACGAGTAGTCGATCGACTGCTTCAGGCGCCGGACGCGGCCGTCCCCGTCGATCCAGACGTCGGTCGGGATCGTGGCGATCCCGAACAGCTCCTTGACCGAGCGGATCGTCTCCTGCTGGGCGACCGGCGCGCCCGCCGCCGCCTTCTCGACGTCCACCGTCGCCTCGTACCAGGTGGTGCGGGCCCCGCGGATCGATTCCTTGCCCACCGTCCGGACGGCATCCGACGCCCCCCGCAGGTACTGGAGCCCGGCCGACGGGTCGTTGGACTGCGACTGCACCAGCTCGGCGAGGCCGTCCACGCCGACCGCCTCGGCCAGCTCGTCGAGGTCGATGCGGATCCACTCCCGTCCGGCGGCGGCCGCCACCTCCGGGAGGTGCTGGTAGACGGTGGTCCCCTGGATGACGACGTCGAACGTCTCACCGGCGGCGCTCACCGTCATCGTGCCCTCGTGGTCGTCGAAGTCGACCGTGCCCTCGGCCGTGGTGACCGACGGCTCGGCGCCCTCGTCGGGGCCGGCGGCGACGATCTCGAGTCGCTGGGTTACCCTGGCCGACCCCTCGGCGACGGTCCTGGCGGGGGCGGCGGCCACCCGCTCGGCCGGACCGGCCGAGCTGCACGCCGCCGCCAGCACGACCGCCGGTACCGCCGCCATCAGCATGCGTCTCACGGCGCTCCCCTCGAACGGGTGACGAGCGGAGGGTAACCGCCTGCGGCCGGGTCAGATCACGTTGACGACCGTCCCCAGGTTCGGGATCCGCATGAGGGCGGGCTCGTCGACCACCCGCTTGACGGCGTCGGCGGCCGTGCACTTCTCGGCGGCGATGGTGCGGGCCAGCGCACCGGCCACCACCGGCGCCGAGAACGACGTGCCGCTCCACAGCGCCCAGCCGTCGAACTTGTCGGTGTCCACGCCCCGGTCGCCCGGCGGCTCCTTGCCGTCGTACCCGTCGAAGAACGTGCTGAGCAGGTCGACGCCCGGCGCGCACGCCCGGACCCATGGGCCGTAGTTGGAGAACGGCGCCGGCCCGTACGGGCCCACCGCCCCCACCGAGACGACGCCGGGGAAGGCGGCCGGGAACGTGGGCCGGCACGACCCGTCGTTGCCGGCCGAAGCCACCACCACGACGCCCATGGCCTGGAGTCGGCGGACGGCCCACTCCAGGGCGAACGCCTGCTCGAGGGCGAAGCCGCCGAAGGAGAGGCTCACGATCGTCCGCTGCGGGTCGGGCACCTCGAGGTCGGCCAGGCACTGGACGATGTTCGACTCGGCGCCGTCGCCCATGGTGGAAAGGACGCGGTGCACGACGACCTCCGTTCCCGGCGCCACCTGCTGGACGAGGCCGGCGATGAAGGTGCCGTGGCCCGAGGCCGGGTCGAGGAACCCGTTGCCGTCCTCGTCGGGGGCGTCGACGTCGGCGGCCGACGCGGGGCGGACGGTCGTCGTCGACAGCGCGCCGGGGGCGTCGGTGCCGGCGAACCCGGTGTCGAGGACGATGACCCGCGGAGGCCCCTCCGCCACCACGCCGAACGCCTCCGTGGCCGATGTGGTGTCGACGCCTTCGGGCGCGGGGCGGGCGCTGCTCCGGCGCACGCCCGACGCCCGGGCGGGCGACGCCGTCGTGGCGTACACGGGCGTGGCGTAGACGGGGCTGGCGTGGACGTCGGTGGCGTACACCGGCGTGGCGTACACCGGCGTGGCGTAGACGGGTGTGGCGTAGACCGGCGTGGCGTACACCGGCGTGGCGTAGACCGGGTTCGCCCCGGCACCGCCTCCGCAGGAGGCGGCGGGGTGGGGCGGGCAGCACGGCTCGCAGTGGGCGAAGAACACGTGGTCGGGCTGGGCCACGATGCCGGCCAGCCGCGCCTCGCGGGCCAGGACGAGGGGGTCGCGCACCCCGGCGATCTCGGTGAACGGCCCCAGCGTCCGACCCGTGCGGACCCGGTCCTTCTCCCACAGCCGGCGGGCGACGGCGGTCAGCCCTTCGGGGTCGGTGGTCAGGACGGACCCCGGGACGTAGGCGAACCCGGCCCCGTCGGCGAACGAGACGCGGTCGGTCCACGGGCCGCTGGGGCGCGGCCGCCCGTCCGGCTTTTCCTGTGCCATTGGCTTCTCCCTCTTCCTCGTTCCGGAGCCGCCGCCGGACCCACGAATACGAAGTCTTTAGCATGGCGGCGTGCCACCCCTCGGTGCGGTCGACGAGCTGCGGAGGCTGGCCGAGGAGCGCCACGTCGACCCGGCCCGGGTCCTCGAGCAGGCCCAGCAACTCCTGGCCGGGGACCAGGACGCCGCCGTCCGGGCGACGGTCCACTGGGTCATCGGCCTCTCGCTCCACGAGCTGGGGCGGGGGAGGGACGCGATCGCCAGCTACCGCCGCTCGGTGGCGGAGAGCTCGGCCGCCGGCCTGGTCGACGCCGAGGCGCTCGCCCGGGCCAGCCTGGCGTACTCCCTGATGACCCAGGGCGACGCCGCCGGCTCGCAGCGGGAGATCGCCGCCGCCCGTGCCGTGGCCCCGGCGTCGGTGCGGGGCGTCGTCGAGTCGCTCCACGCCGTGTGCCTGGCCCGGTCCGGCCGGCTCGACGAGGCGATGGCCGCCTACCAGCGCGCCCTCCGGTTCCTGGAGACGGTGGGCGACCGCCCGTCGCTCGCCCGCCTGCGGCTCAACCGCGGGATCCTGCACGCGTACCAGGGCCGGTCCGACGCCGCCCTGGAGGACCTGGCCGAGGCGGAGCGCCTGTCGGTGGAGTGCGGCCTCCCCGTCCTCACGGCCATGGCCGCCCACGACACGGGCTTCGTGCACGGGCGGCGAGGGAGCGTCCCCGAGGCCCTGGCCGCGTTCGAGCGGGTCGAGCGCGCCTACCAGGCCCTGGGCCGCCCGGCCCGCCTGAGCGCCGTCCTGGAGGGCGACCGGTGCGAGGTGCTCCTGGCGGCGGGGCTGGTGGCCGAGGCCCGCAAGGCGGCCGAGGCGGCGGTGGCGGCGCTGGAGTCCGCCGGCGACGTGGCCCACCTCAGCGAGTGCCGCCTGCTCCTGGCCCGGGCGCTGCTCGACGAGGGCGCCTACAAGGAGGCGGCGGACGAGGCCGACGAGGCGGCCCGGCGCTTCCGCGCCCAGCGCCGTCTGCCGTGGGCGGCCCAAGCCGGCTACGTCGCCGTCCGGGCCGAGGTCGCCGCCTGCGAGGACCAGCAGGTGCCGCCCCCCGACCTCCTCCGCCGGAGCCGCCGCATCGCGGCGGACCTGGAGGCCCGGGGCTGGCCGGTGGAGGCGCTCCACGTGCGCACCTTCGTCGGCCGCCTCGCCCTCGCCCTCGGCCGACCGGCGGTCGCGCGGGCCGAGCTGGCCAGGGCGGCCGGCGCCCGCACCCGGGGCACCGCCGACCTGCGGGCCCGGGCGTGGCACGCCACCGCGCTGCTGCGCCTGGCTGAGGGGGACGAGGCGGCAGCCGAGCGGGCGCTCACCCGGGGAATGGCCGTGGTCGACGCCTACCGGGCCACCCTGGGCGCCACGGAGATGCGGGCCTCCGCCTCCGGCCTCGACGCCGACCTGGCCCGCACGGGGCTCAGCCTCGCCCTGCGCGACGGCGACGCCCGCCGGGTGCTGCGCTGGGCGGAGCGGCGCCGGGCGGGAGCGCTGCTGCGCCCGCCCGTGCGGCCGCCCGACGACGAGGAGCTGGCGGCCGGCCTCGAGGAGCTGCGCCGCCTGCGCAGCGCGCTGCGGGACGCCGCCCTCTCCGGTGGGCCGCCCCGCCGGCTCCAGCAGCGCCTCGCCACCGTCGAGAAGGCCGTTCGCGACCGCACCCTCAAGACCCGCGACGAGGGTGGGCCCGGCACCGGGCGGCTGGACGTGGCCGCCCTGCGGCGGGCGCTCGGCGACCGGGCGCTGGTCGAGTTCGTGGCCTTCCAGGGCCGCGTCCATGCCGTGACCGTCGTGGGCCGGCGCATCCGGCTGTTCGACCTCGGCCCCGGCGACCGGGTGGAGCAGGAGGTGGAGTACCTGCTGTTCGGCCTGCGGCGGCTGCTGGCGCGGCGGTCGCGCCGGGCGGCCGAGGACCTGGTGGGCCTCACCGCCGAGCGCCTCGACGACCTCCTGCTGGCGCCCCTCGGGCTGCCGGCCGCCGCACCCGTCGTCGTGGTGCCCACGGGCGCCCTGCACGGCCTTGCGTGGGGCGCGCTCCCGACGCTGGCCGGGCGTCCCACGACGGTGGCGCCCAGTGCCGCCGTGTGGCTCGCCGGCGGGCGGGCGTCCCCGGCCGCCGGCGGCGGCGTCGCCCTCGTCGCAGGCCCGAACCTGCCGGCGGCCGAAGGCGAGGTGCGGGCCATCGCCGCGCTGCACGCCGATGCCGAGGTGGTCACCGGCGCCGGTGCCACGGCGAGCGCCGCGTGCGCCGCCCTGGAGCGGGCGGCCCTGGCCCACGTCGCCGCCCACGGCAGCTTCCGCGCCGACAGCCCGATGTTCTCCTCGCTGCTGCTGGCCGACGGCCCGCTCACGGTGTACGACCTCGAGCGCCTGCGGCGGGCCCCGTCCGTGGTCGTGCTGCCCGCCTGCCATGCGGCCGTCTCCGCCGTGCGCACGGGCGACGAGCTCCTGGGGACGGCCGCCGCCCTCATCGGCCTGGGCGTGCGCTGCGTGATCGCACCGGTCATGGCCGTGCCCGACGACGCCACCGCCGTGCTGATGGTGGACCTCCACGGTCGCCTCCGGGCGGGTGACGACCCGGCCGCCGCCCTGGCCGCCGCGTCCACGGGCTCCGACCCCGTCACCGCCCGGGCGTTCGTGTGCATCGGGTCCGACGACCGGGACGGAGGGCCCCCGCCCGCCACCCGGCGTCCGGGCCATGTCGCCTCCTGAGCGGGCACCGGGGTGGGTCCCGGGAGCGCCCAGCGGCTGGTCCCCATCGCGCCGGGCACGGTCGACACGGCGATGCAGGCCCGCATCCGCGGAGGTTCCTCGACCTCCACCGGGACGGGAGGCTCACCGACCCGGCCCGGGTGGCGGGCGGGTCTGGTCGCTGGTCGAGCGGGACGACCACGACGACGGCGCCGCCGTCGACCTGCGGGAGATCTAGCCTCGGGGCCCCGGCCCGGCACATCCCAGGGAGGCCCGATGGCGGAAGGTGCAGCAGGACCCGCGATCGAATCGTTCGCCGTCGAGGGCCGCACCTTCCCGCCTCCCGAGGGCTTCAAGGCCGACGCCCTCGTCACCGACCAGTCCCTCCACGACGAGGCGGACCGGGACTGGCAGGGCTTCTGGGCCCGCCAGGCGCTGGCCCTGGACTGGTACGACGAGTGGGGCACCGTCCTCGAGTGGGAGCTGCCGTTCGCCCGCTGGTTCGTCGGCGGCCGGCTCAACGTGTCGTACAACTGCCTCGACCGCCACGTGGAGGCCGGCCGCGGCGACCGGGTGGCGTTCCACTGGGAGGGCGAGCCGGGCGACACCCGCACCATCACGTACGCCGACCTGCTGGCCGACGTGCAGCGCTTCGCCAACGTCCTGCGCTCGCTCGGCGTCCGCAAGGGCGACCGGGTCGCCATCTACATGCCCATGATCCCCGAGCTGCCGGTCGCCATGCTGGCGTGCACCCGCATCGGCGCTCCGCACTCGGTCGTCTTCGGCGGCTTCTCGGCCGACGCCCTGGCCGACCGCATCGACGACGCCCGGGCCCGCGTCCTGGTCACCGCCGACGGCGGGTGGCGGCGCGGCTCGGTGGTGCCGCTCAAGGCCAACGCCGACGCCGCCGTCGCCCGCACGCCCTCCATCGAGCACGTGGTGGTGGTGCGGCGCACGGAGTCCGAGGTGGGGATGCACGAGGGCCGGGACCACTGGTGGCACGACCTCGTCGGCGCCGCCGAACCGGTGTGCGAGCCCGAGCGGATGGGCGCCGAGGACCTGCTGTACCTGCTCTACACGTCGGGCACCACGGCCAGGCCGAAGGGGATCATGCACACCACGGGCGGCTACCTCACCCAGGTGGCGTTCACCACCAGGTACGTGTTCGACCTCGACCCGGAGAGCGACGTGTACTGGTGCGCGGCCGACATCGGCTGGGTCACCGGGCACAGCTACATCGTCTACGGGCCCCTGGCCAACGGTGCCACCGGGGTGATGTACGAGGGCTCGCCCGACACGCCCGCCCGCGACCGGTGGTGGTCGATCGTCGAGCGCTACGGGGTCACCATCCTCTACACGGCACCCACGGCCATCCGCACCTTCATGAAGTGGGGGACCCAGGAGCCGGCCGCCCACGACCTGTCCTCGCTCCGCCTGCTCGGCTCGGTGGGAGAGCCCATCAACCCCGAGGCATGGACCTGGTACTGGGAGCACATCGGCGGCGGCCGGTGCCCGGTCGTGGACACGTGGTGGCAGACGGAGACGGGTGCCATCCTCATCGCACCCCTGCCGGGGGCCACCACGCTGAAGCCCGGGTCGGCCACCTTGCCGCTGCCCGGCATCGGGGCGGAGGTGGTGGACGACAAGGGAGAACCAGTGGCCCCCGGTGGTGGCGGCTACCTCACGCTCACCCGCCCGTGGCCGTCGATGCTCCGGGGCATCTACGGCGACCCCGAGCGCTTCCGGGACACGTACTGGAGCCGCTTCGAGGGGCGGTACTTCACGGGCGACGGCGCCCGCGTCGACGAGGACGGCTACTACTGGCTGATGGGGCGGGTGGACGACGTGATGAACGTTTCCGGCCACCGCGTCTCGACGACCGAGGTCGAGTCGGCCCTCGTCGACCACCCGACGGTGGCCGAGGCGGCCGTGGTCGGGGCCCGGGACGACACCACCGGCCAGGGCATCATCGCCTTCGTCACCCTGAAGGCGGGCGTGGACGTGAGCGACGAGCACGGCGAGGTGCTGCGCCGCCACGTGGCCACCCGCATCGGCGCCATCGCCCGGCCTCGCACGATCGTGTTCACCGACGACCTGCCCAAGACGCGCAGCGGCAAGATCATGCGCCGGCTCCTCCGGGACGTGGCCGAGGGCCGGTCCCTGGGCGACACCACGACGCTGGCCGACGCGTCGGTGGTCGAGGAGATCAAGCGGCGGGCCGACGCCACTCCCTCGGAGGACTGAGCTGGCCGGCGGCTGGGTTCCTCCCGACAACTGGCGGTGGCGGCAGGGGACGGTCGAGCCCGGCCCGGCCGTGGTGTTCGACCTCGACGGCGTCCTGTCCGACGCGGCCAGCCGCCAGCACTACCTGGAGTCGGACCGCCGCGACTGGGAGGGGTTCTTCGACGCCTGCGGCGACGACCCGCTGATCGAGGAGGTGGCCCGTCTCCTGGAGCTGCTCGACCCGGCGCTGGGCATCGTCATGCTCACCGGGCGCCCGGTGCGGGTCCAGCCCCAGACGATGGCGTGGTTGGACCGCTACCAGCTGCGCTGGGACGTGTTGATCATGCGCGACTTCGGCGACTACACGGCGGCGAGGGACTTCAAGCGCATGACGGTCTCGGACCTGCGCCTCTACGGGTTCGACGTGCGCCTCGCCTTCGAGGACGACCGGCGCAATCTCGAGATGTTCCGCGGCGAGGGGATCCCCTGCGTCTACATCCACTCCGGCTACTACGACTGAGGAACACCGGCTCGGGCAGGGACGTTGAAAGGGCAGACATGAACAAGAACACCTTCAAGACCACCATCCTTCTCGCCGGCATCGGCGGCCTCCTCGTCACCGTCGGCTCCGTCCTCGGCGGCCGGGGCGGCGCCCTGATCGGCCTGCTCCTCGGCGTCGCCATCGTGGGCTGGTCGTACTGGAACTCCGACAAGCTGGCCATTCGCGCCGCCCGTGCCGTCCCCGTCACCGAGGCCGAGTTCCCCGAGTACCACCGCATGGTCCGCGAGCTCACCCAGCGGGCGGGCATGCCCATGCCCAGGCTCTACATGACCCCGGACATGCAGCCCAACGCCTTCGCCACCGGCCGCAGCCCGGACCACGCGGCGGTCGCCGTCACCCAGGGCATCGTCCAGATGCTCGGGTGGGGCGACGAGCTGCGGGGCGTGCTCGCCCACGAGATCAGCCACGTCGGCAACCGGGACATCCTCATCGGCTCGGTGGCCGCCGCCATCGCCACCGGCATCAGCTTCATCGCCAACATGGCAATGTGGGGTGCCATGTTCGGCGGCGGGAGCGACGACGACGAGGGTGCCAACCCGATCGCGCTGATCCTCACCGCCCTGCTCGCGCCGATGGCGGCCGCCCTCCTCCAGATGGCGCTCAGCCGCAGCCGCGAGTTCGAGGCCGACCGCTCGGGCGCCCGCTTGATCGGCGACGGCGAGGCGCTGGCCCGGGCCCTCGAGAAGATCGAGCACTACGCCCGCAGCATCCCGATGCCCGTCCAGCCCGCCCAGGCGCAGAAGTACATCATCAACCCGCTGACCGGCCGCCACGTGCGGTTCGCCAACCTGTTCACCACGCACCCGCCCACCTCGGAGCGTGCGGCCCGCCTCCGTGCGGGAGAATGGCGGCGCTAGCGGTGTGAGGCGGCGGGGCCCGGCGGGGGGCCGACGAGCGGGAGAGGGGACGGCGCTCCGGCCGCGGGGCGTGCCAGCCGGTCGCGCCCGAGCCCTCCCTCTCGGCGCGATCGCAGGAGTGGCGGTGGCGCTGGCCGTAGCCGCCACGGCCCCGGCGGGCGCGCAGCTCCCCACCCTGCCCGGCTCGACCACCACGAGGCCGCCGCCGGAGACCACGACGACGCAGGCGTGGCCCACCGATCCCGGGACCACCACCACCCAGCCCCCTCCGCCAGCCCCGGCCCCGGGTCCGGGGCTGGCGGAGGGGGCTG
>DATLFN010000056.1 GCA_035540975.1 Acidimicrobiales bacterium | reverse complement strand
CCCACCTGCGACGAGCCGGCCGGGCGCTGCCAGGTCGACCACGTGGAGCCGTGGTCGGCCGGCGGGCGCACGGTGGCCGCCAACGGCCGCCCGGCCTGCGGGTTCCACAACCGGGCCCGCCACCGGGGACCACCGCCTCGGATGTGACCGGGGCGGGGCGGCACCAACCCTCTGCGCTTCGCCGACGACGACTGCTCGACGACTCCCGCCACCGGGACCTTGCGCGACCGGTGGTAGGGCGGCAGGCGCCTACCGCTGGTGCACGTAGGTACCGGGTGCCGGGCCGAGCGGCGGGTGCGCAGCGCTGCCCATCGGCGGCGGCGGGCGGCGGGGCCCGGACCGCTCGGCGATCCAGGCGGCCCAGTCCTCCCACCACGTCCCCTGGTGCTCGGTGGCGCCGGCGAGCCACTGGTCGGGGTCGGCGGGCAGCTCGTCGTTCGTCCAGTGGACGCGCCGGCCGCCCGGCGGGTTGACGATGCCGGCCACGTGGCCCGACGACGTGAGCACGAAGCGGGCGGCCCCGCCCAGCAGCTGCGTCGTCGCGTACGACGAGCGCCACGGGGCGATGTGGTCCTCGCGGGCGGACAGGACGTAGACGTCCTCGTCGATGGCGCCGAGGTCGAGCCGGGTGCCGGCAAGGGTCATCTCGCCGCGGGCCAGCTGGTTCTCGACGTAGCAGCACCGCAGGTAGAACGAGTGCATGTCGGCCGGCATGCGGGTCCCGTCGGCGTTCCAGGCGAGGATGTCGAACGCCGGAGGCTTCTCGCCCATCAGCCACCCCGTGACCACGTAGTTCCAGACCAGGTCCTGGGCGCGCAGCAGGTCGAACATCGTCGACATCTCGGTGGACTCCAGGTAACCCCGTTCCACCATGCGCCGGTTCAGGCGCTCCACGGCGGCGCGGTCGAGGAAGATCCCCATGGGCCCCGGCTCGCGGAAGTCGACCATGGTGTTGAGCAGGGTCGCCGAGCGGACCCGGTCGTGGTCGTTGGCGGCGAGGTGGGCCAGCAGCATCACGGTGAGCGTGCCGCCGAGGCACAGGCCCACCACGTTCACCTCCTTCGAGCCGGTGATCTCCTCGATGATGCGCAGCGCGTCGTACGGGCCGCTCAGGAGGTAGTCGTCGAGGGCGACGTCGCGGTGCTCCTCGTCCGGGTTGCGGTAGCTGATGGCGAAGACGGTGTGCCCGTGCCGGACCGCCCACTCGACGAAGCTGCGGCCCGGCGCCAGGTCCATGATGTAGTACTTGTTGATCCACGGCGGGCTGAGCAGGAGCGGCACCTCGTGGACCGTCTCGGTCTGCGGCCGGTACTGGATCAGCTCCATCAGATCGTTGCGGAACACCACCTCGCCCGGTGAGGCGGCGAGGTTCTCGCCCAACCGGAACGGCGTCTCGTCGACCTGCCGGGGCTTGCCGTTGTTCGTGGCGACGTCGGCGAGGAAGTTGCGCATGCCGGCCAGCACCGACACGCCCCGTGACTCCACGGCGCGTTGGAGCGCGGCGGGGTTCCCCCACAGCACGTTGGTCGGAGCGACGGCGTCGGTGAACAGCCCGGTGGCGAAGCGCGCCTTGGCGGCGGTGACCGGGTCGACGTCGGCGGCGTCCACCAGGTCGTGGAGGTGACGGGCCCACGCCAGGTACCACTCCCGCATCCCGAAGTACCAGGGGCTGGCGTCCCAGGCGGGATGGGCGAAGCGTCGGTCGGTGCCGTCGAGGGCACTCGACACCGGGACGCCCCACATCCGGGCGGCGGTGGCGAGGCCACCGGTCGCCAGCGCGCCCGCCAGGCCGACGGTCGGCGCCACGAGGGACGCGGGCCGCCGCGCCAGCGCGTTGACGACGTCGCCCAGGCTGCGGGCGAAGCCGAGGCCGTCGGCCAAGGGACCGGCGTCGACCCCGGCCAACAGCTTCGACTCGGGCCCGAGGCGCTCGGTGGCGATGCGGCCGGCGTCGACGGCATCGGTGACCGCGCCCGCGGTGTCAGTCGCCTCCGGCTCTCCGGTTGTCGGCGAGGTAGCTCCGGTAGACAGAAAGCAGCGCTCCCTTCTGGTCCTCGGTGAGCTCGGGGTCGGCCCGGATGGCGGCCTCCGTGGTAGCGAGGCTGCTGGCGTCGTCGCCCGCCGGCGGATCGGCCAGGAGGCCGGCGTGGGCGAGCATGGCGTCGGCCGACAGGTCGAGGGCCCGGGCGATCGACTGCAGAACGCGCATCGAGGGCACGTGCAGGCCGCGTTCGATCTGGCTCAGGTAGGCGTTCGAGACCTTCGTCCGCTCCGCCATCTGGCGCAGCGAGAGGTTGGCCAGGCGGCGCTGCGACCGCAGGAAGGCGCCGAGGGCCTCGACCTGTGGCTCCCAGGGATCGTCGCTCATCCGCCGTCTCGTACGGTCACGCGGGCCATCTTGCCGCACGCCCGGGGGCTCGGGAGCCCCCGGGCGCGGCGGCGACTACTTGGCTGGGCCGGGCTTGCTCGGCTGGGCGCCGGGCCCGGTGGGGGAGCCGCCGGCGGGCTGCTGCCTGGCCGTGTTCTGGGTGGCCGTGTTCTGGGTGGCCGCCTGCGGCGCGCGGGTGGCCGGCAGCGCCGCTTCGAGGAGCTGCGAGGTGAAGTCACGCTGGGCGGACACGAGGCGCTCGGTGAACCCGATGCCGGCCTCGAACACCTGGCTCGGCTTCATCGGCTCCGAGAACGCCAGCTCGGGCAGGCGGGAGGCGATGAGCTCGACGGTCTCCGACCACTGCCGTACGCTCTCGACGACGGCGCGCTGGCCGGTCTGGATGCTCTGGAACAGCTGGTCCTGGATGGTGGTGGTGGTCTCCACTGCGGTGGGCATGGGACGCCCCCCTTTCCGATCTGGGTCAGCGTTAACTATACCACGCACCTGCGTACCGAAAACCCGGCAAACCGGGTTTCGTGAGGCGGTCACGGGGTAGGGACGTCAGACGGACCTGTGAGCAGGAGTCACGGGGTGGCCGAGGCGGGACGAACCGCCACCAAAGCGTCAGAAGCCGGTCACCTGCGCTTCGCCACCGGATCATCGGAACGCAACACCAAGAGGGGACGATTCCCACCGGGCGCCGCTCGCCCGGACCGCCCTCCGGGGCGCACGACCCGGGTCCCCGTCCAGTTGGAGGACGTTGCCATGCACCTGCTCCCGTTGCGGCCGGCCGACCACCGATGACCTCGCCCGCCGTCGCTCCCACCGTCGTGCAGATGTCGGACCTCGCCGAGCGGGCCGGAAGCATCCTGGGCCACAGCTCGTGGCGCACCATCACCCAGGACGACGTGACGGCCTTCGCCCGGCTCACCGGCGACGAGCAGTGGATCCACGTCGACCCCGAGCGTGCGGCCGCCGGCCCGTTCGGGACCACCATCGCCCACGGGTACTTCACCCTGGCCCTGTCGACGGAGTTCCTCTACGAGGTGGTGCGGGTCGAGGGGGCGGGGATGATCCTCAACTACGGGTCCGACCGCGTCCGCTACCCCTCGCCCGTACCGGTCGGGTCCAGGATCCGGGCCCGGATCGAGCTTCCCGCCGTGATGCCGGTCCCCGGTGGCGTGCAGGTGACGTTCCGCCTCACCTACGAGGTCGAGGGGCAACGCAAGCCCGGCTGCGTCGCCGACATCCTCTTCCGCTACTACGAGCACGCCCCCGGTGGAGGCGCGCCGTGAGCGCGACGACCTCCGAGAAGGCGGTGGCGCCGGCCGAGCCGGCCCCGTTCAGCCCGCTCGTCGACCCTGCCGCCCTCGCGCCGGCGCTGGGGCGGCTGGCGTCGGGGCTCGTCCGCCACCCGGCTCGGGCCCTCGGGGCCGGTGTCCGCCTGGGAGGCAACCTCGCCGTGGCGGGGGCCGAGATCGCGGCGCGGGCGTTCGGCTGGGACGGTGAGCCGAGCCTCGCGCCGGCCGGCGGCGACCGCCGGTTCTCCGACCCCCTGTGGGAGGAGAGCCCGTGGTTCCTCGCCCAGCGCCAGGCCTACCTGGCGTGGGCCCGGTGGCTGCGCGACCTGGCCGACGCCGCCGAGCTGGACGAGGCGGGCTCCTTGAAGGCGGATGCCGCGCTGGGCCTGGTCGCCGATGCCCTCGCCCCCACCAACTTCCTGGGCGGCAACCCGGCGGCCCTGCGCCGGGCGGTGGAGACGCGCGGGGGAAGCGTGCTCGAGGGCCTCGCCAACCTCCTGGAGGACCTGGCGGAGAACGGGGGCCGCCCCCGCCAGGTCGACGGCTCGGCGTTCGAGGTGGGCCGCAACCTCGGCTGCACGCCGGGCAGCGTCGTCCTCCGGACGGACCTGTTCGAGCTGCTCCAGTACCACCCGCAGACGGAGACGGTCCACGAGACGCCCCTGCTGCTGAGCCCCCCGTGGATCAACCGGTACTACATCATGGACCTGGCCCCGGGGAAGAGCTTCGCCGAGTGGGCGGTGTCGCACGGGCACACGACCTTCGCCCTGAGCTACCGCAACCCCGACGAGTCAATGCGCGGCGTGCGCCTCGACGACTACCTGCGCGGCCTGGACACCGCCCTCGACGCGGTGTGCGAGATCACCGGCTCGACCCGGGCCAACGTGGTGGGCCTGTGCGTGGGCGGGACGCTCGCCGTCATGCTCGCCGCCTGGCGGGCGGCCGGCTCGGGCGGGAGCGACCAGCGCCTCCGCTCGATCACCCTCCTCAACACCCTGGTCGACTTCTCGGAGCCCGGTCCCCTGGCCGCCTACACCGACGCCGAGGCCGTCGCGCGGGTGGAGGAGCGCATGGCCGCCGCCGGCTACCTCGAGGCGCGGGACATGGCTCGCACGTTCGACGCCCTGCGCTCGAACGACCTGGTGTGGAACTACGTCGGCGCCAACTGGCTGCGGGGCGAGACCCCGCCGGCGTTCGACATCCTCGCCTGGAACGCCGACGCCACCCGCGTCCCCGAGGCGACCCACTCGCAGTACCTGCGCAGCTTCTACCTGGAGAACCGCCTGGCCCGGGGCAGGCTGGAGCTGGCGGGCCGGCCGCTGCGCACCGAAGCCGTGAAGGCCCCCGCCTACGTCCTCGCCGCCGAGAACGACCACATCACGCCGTGGCGCTCGTCGTACGCCACCACCCGGCTGCTGGGCGGCGACGTGCGCTTCGTCCTCAGCTCGGCCGGCCACATCGCCGGCATCGTCAACCCGCCCGGCCCGAAGCGCAGGCACTGGACCAACGAGGCGGAGCCGCTGCCCGCCGGCCCGGAGGAATGGCGGGAACGGGCCGAGGAGCACCCGGGCTCGTGGTGGGAGCACTGGGCGGACTGGATCGAGGCCCGCTCCGGCCCGCGGCGGCCGCCGCCCTCCGGAGCGGGCAGCAGGAAGCACCCCGTGCTGGGCGAGGCGCCTGGCACCTACGTCCACGGATGACCCTCTCTCGCACAAGGAGACTCGCATGAGCGCCACAGCCATCAAGACGGTCGGGATCGCGGGGTCGGGGCTCATGGCCTCCGGCATCGCCGAGGTGGTCGCGCTCTCCGGGCGCGAGGTGATCTTGCGCAGCCGGTCGAAGGCGAACGCCCAGAAGGCCATGAAGAAGCTCGACAAGTCGCTGTCGGGCCAGGTGGACAAGGGCCGGCTCTCGGCCGAGGACCGCGACGGGGCGCTGGCCCGGGTCACCACCACGTCCGACCTCCAGGAGCTCGACCGCTGCCAAATCGTCGTGGAGTCGGTGGTCGAGGACCTCGACGTGAAGAAGGACCTGTTCGAGAAGCTCGACCGCATCTGCGGCGACGACACCATCCTCGCCACCAACACGTCCACCCTGCCCGTGGTGGACGTCGCCATGGTGACCGGGCGCCCCGACCGCGTCGTCGGCCTCCACTTCTTCAACCCGGCGCCCAAGATGCCGCTCGTCGAGGTCGTCCCTGCCCTGACGACGTCCGAGGCGACGGTGGAGACGGCTCGCAGCTTCGCCGAGGACATCGGCAAGCAGCCGGTGACCGTCAAGGACAGCGCCGGGTTCGTGGTCAACGCCCTCCTCTTCCCGTACCTCAATTCGGCGGTGCGGATGCTGGAGGCGGGGACCGCCTCCAAGGAGGACATCGACGCCGCCATGTGCGGCGGCTGCGGGTTCCCCATGGGCCCGCTCGCCCTGCTCGACCTGATCGGCCTGGACACCAGCGTCTCGATCCTCAACGCCCTGGACGCCGAGCGCACCGACGGCTGCTCGGCTCCCGCCCCGCTGCTCAAGCGGATGGTCTCGGCCGGCCGGCTCGGCCGCAAGACCGGCCAGGGCTTCTATCCCTACCCGTCCCGCTGAGTCAGGAGGACTCCAAGATGCCCGGATCCGTACTCGTCGCGTCCGCTCGCACGCCCATCGGCAAGCTGAGCGGCTGCTTCTCCCGCCTGCCCGCCACCGACCTCGGGGGCAGGGCGATCGCCGCCGCCCTCGAACGGGCCGGCATCGCCGCCGACCAGGTCGACGCCGTGGTGATGGGACAGGTCCTCCAGGCCGGTGCGGGCCAGAACCCCGCCCGCCAGGCCGCCATCGCCGGGGGGCTCCCCATGGAGGTCCCCGCGGTCACGGTGAACAACGTGTGCCTCTCCGGCCTCCACGCCATCGCCGAGGCCGACCGGCTCATCCGGTCCGGCGAGGCCGCGGTCGTCATCGCCGGCGGCATGGAGTCGATGACCAGGGCGCCCCACCTGCTTCCCGACGCGCGGGCCGGCTTCCGCCTCGGCGACGCCACCGCGGTGGACTCCCTCGTCCACGACGGGCTGTGGTGCGCGTTCGACGACGTCCACATGGGCGCCGGCACGGAGGCGTACGCCAAGGGTGCGTCCATCTCCCGGCAGGCCCAGGACGAGCTCGCCGCCGCGAGCCACCACCGGGCCGCGGTGGCCGCCAAGGAGGGCCGCTTCTCCGACGAGATCGTGCCCGTCGCCGTCCCCCAGCGCGGCGAGCCCCTGGTGGTCGACGCCGACGAGGGCATCCGGCCGGACACCAGCGTCGAGTCCCTGGCGAAGCTGAAGCCGGCGTTCGCGGCCGAGGGCACCATCACCGCCGGCAACGCGTCGCAGATCTCCGACGGCGCGGCGGCGGTCGTGGTGACGAGCCGGGCCAAGGCGGAGGAGCTGGGGCTGACGCCCCACGCCGAGCTGGTGGCGTCGGCCCTGGTCGCCGGCCCCGATCCGTCGCTGCTCACGCAGCCGTCCCGCGCCATCACGCGCGCCCTCGAGCGCGCCGGCCGGAGCGTGGCCGACATCGACCTGTTCGAGATCAACGAGGCGTTCGCCGCCGTGTGCATCGCCACCGTCGAGGACCTGGGCATCGACACCGGCCAGGTGAACGTCAACGGCGGTGCCATCGCCCTCGGTCACCCGATCGGGATGTCGGGGGCCCGGCTGGTGGTCACCCTGGTCGACGAGCTGCGCCGCCGCGGCGGCGGGCTCGGCGCCGCCGCCCTGTGCGGCGGAGGCGGCCAGGGAGCGGCCGCACTGTTCGAGGTGTCCACTTGAGCCCGGCACGGTTCGCCGCCCAGCTGCCCGACCGCGACGCGACGCTCACCGAGGAGTGGGTCGACTCCCTCGACGCGGTCATCGAGGCCCAGGGCCGCGGCGCCGCCCGGCTCCTGCTCGCCCGGCTGATGCACTCGGCAGCGCAGCGCGACGTCGGCCTCCCGGCTCCCGTCTGCACGCCGTACCTCAACACCATCCCGCCCGCCGAAGAGCCGGAGTGCCCGTCCGACATCGCCCTGGAGCGCCGCATCGAGGCGCTGGTGCGCTGGAACGCGGCGATCATGGTGACCCGGGCCAACGCCCGCTCGGACGGCATCGGGGGCCACCTGTCGACGCCCGCCTCGGCCACCTGCCTGTACGAGATGGGGTTCAACCACTTCTTCCGGGGCAAGGACGGCAGTGCCGGCGACCAGGTCTACTTCCAGGGGCACGCCACACCCGCCATCTACGCGCGGGCGTTCCTCGAGGGCCGCCTCGAGGAGGAACAGGTCGACGGCTTCCGGCGCGAGCTGGGCGGCCGCGGCCTGTCGAGCTACCCCCACCCCCGGCTCATGCCCGAGTTCTGGGAGTTCCCGACGGTGTCGATGGGCCTCGGTCCGATCAACGCCATCTACCAGGCGCGGTTCAACCGCTACCTGGCCCAGCGCGGCATCGTCGACACCGCCGGTTCCCACGTGTGGTGCTTCATCGGTGACGGCGAGTGCGACGAGCCGGAGACACTGGGTGCGCTGTCGATCGCCGCTCGCGAGCGCCTCGACAACCTCATCTTCGTGGTGAACTGCAACCTCCAGCGACTGGACGGCCCGGTGCGCGGCAACGCCAAGATCGTCCAGGAGCTGGAGTCGGTGTTCCGGGGCGCCGGGTGGAACGTCCTCAAGGTGGTCTGGTCTTCGCGCTGGGACGAGCTGCTCAGGAACGATGTCGACGGCGTCCTTGTCGACAAGCTCAACGCCACCCTCGACGGCGAGTTCCAGAAGTACGCCGTCGAAGGCCCGTCCTACGTGCGCGAGCACTTCTTCGGGTCCGACCCGAGGCTCGCCCGGCTGGTCGAGGGCGTCGCCGACGACGACCCCATCTTCACCCTCCCCCGCGGCGGTCACGACCGGCGCAAGCTGCACGCCGCCTACTCGGCGGCCGTGGCGCACGAGGGTTCGCCCACGGTGGTGCTGGCGAAGACGCTCAAGGGCATGCGGCTGGGTGCCAAGATCGAGTCGCGCAACGCCGCGCACCAGATCAAGAAGCTCCCGAAGGACGAGCTGGCCGAGTTGCGAGACCGCCTGAACCTCCGCGACCTCATCCCCGACGAGGCGCTGGAAGGCGGCACGCCCCCGTACGTCCGCCTGCCCGCCGGCTCGCCCGAGGAGTGCTACCTGCACGAGCGGCGGCAGGCGCTCGGCGGCCACGTTCCCCGGCGGGTCGTCCGCTCCGGCCCGCTGGACCAGCCCGAGGCCAAGGTGTTCGAGGACCTGTTCGCCGGCTCCGCCGGGCGGTCGGTGTCGACGACCATGGCGTTCGCGACGCTGCTGCGGTCGCTCCTGCGCGACCGGACCATCGGGAAGCGGGTCGTCCCCATCGTCCCCGACGAGGCCCGCACCTTCGGCCTCGACCCCCTGTTCGGCGAGGTGAAGATCTACGCCCACGCCGGCCAGCGCTACGACCCGGTCGACTCGGCCATGCAGCTGTCGTACCGCGAGGCCACCGACGGCCAGATCCTCGAGGAGGGGATCACCGAGGCCGGCGCCATGGCGTCGTTCGCCGCTGCCGGCAGCAGCTACGCCACGTGGGGCGAACCCATGGTGCCCTTCTACATCTTCTATTCGATGTTCGGGTTCCAGCGGGTGGGCGACATGATCTGGTCGTTCGGTGACCTGCGCGGCCGCGGCTTCCTGCTGGGCGCCACGGCGGGCCGCACCACGCTCAGCGGTGAGGGCCTCCAGCACCAGGACGGCCACAGCCTCGTCCTGGCGTCCACCGTCCCCAACGTCGTCGCCTACGACCCCGCCTTCGCCTACGAGGTGGCGGCCATCGTGCGCAGCGGCATGGCCCGCATGTACGGCGAGAACCCGGAGGACGTCTTCTACTACCTCACCCTCTACAACGAGAACTACGAGATGCCGGCCATGCCGGAGGGCGTCGAGGACGGGATCGTGCGCGGCCTGTACCGCTTCGCTCCCGCCCCCGAGGGCCCCGACCGGCGGGCCACGATCCTCTTCAGCGGGACCGCCTCCGTCGCCGCCCGCGAGGCCCAGCGCCTGCTGGCCGAGGACCACGGTGTGGGGGCCGAGCTGTGGAGCGTCACGTCGTACAAGGAGCTCCGGGAGGACGCCCTGTCGGCCGTCCGCTGGAACCGCCTGCACCCGGGCGAGGTCGAGCGCGTGCCGTACGTCACGGCCGCCCTGATGGACAGCGAGGGGCCGTGCGTGGCCGTGACCGATTTCATGCACGCCGTTCCCGACCAGATCGCCCGGTGGGTGCCGGGCAGCTTCACGTCCCTCGGCACCGACGGCTACGGGCGCTCGGACTCGCGTGATGCCCTGCGCCGCCACTTCGAGACCGACGCCGCCCACATCGTCACCACCGTGCTCGCCGAGCTGGCCCACATCCGGGAAGGCAAGCCGGAGGAGGTCGCCGACGCCATCGCCGGATACGGGCTCGACCCGAACGCCGTCGAGCCCCTGCGCGCATGAGCGACGCCGCTCCGGGACCGGCCTTGGAGCGCGTCGGCGTCGTCGGGTGCGGCCTCATGGGCTCGGGCATCGCCGAGGTGTGCGCCAAGGCCGGTGTGGACGTCGTCGTGCGCGAGATCGACGACGAGTCGGTCGCGGCGGGCCGCGTCCGCATCGAGGGCTCCCTGGAGAAGGCCCGGCGGCACGGGAAGCTGTCCGACGCCGACGCCGAGTCGGCGATGTCCCGCCTGCGGTTCACCACCGACCTCGGTGACATGGCCGATCGGGACCTCGTCGTCGAGGCCGTCCCCGAGTCGGAGGCGCTGAAGCTCGAGGTCTTCGCAGCCCTCGACAAGGTGATGGCCGACGGGGCGATCCTGGCCTCGAACACGTCGTCCATCCCCATCATGAAGCTGGCCACGGCGACCGACCGCCCCGAGTCGGTGATCGGTCTGCACTTCTTCAGCCCCGTCCCGGTGCTCAAGCTGGTGGAGCTGGTGTCGTCGCTCCTCTCCGATCCGGCCGTGGCGGACCGGGCGGAGGCGTTTGCCGAGCAGGTGCTGGACAAGCGGGTGATCCGGTGCAAGGACCGGTCGGGCTTCATCGTCAACGCCCTGCTGATCCCCTACATCGTCTCGGCCATCCGCATGCTCGAGTCGGGGTTCGCCACCGCCGAGGACATCGACGCGGGCATGGTCCTCGGCTGCAACCACCCGATGGGACCGCTGGCGCTGGCCGACTTCATCGGTCTCGACACGACCATGGCCGCCGCCCAGTCGCTCTACGACGAGTTCAAGGAGCCGCTGTACGCACCCCCGCCGCTGCTGGCCAGGATGGTCGTCGGAGGCCTCCTCGGTCGCAAGAGCGGCCGCGGCTTCTACGCCTACGACACGTAGCAGCCGGCGCCACTCGGCTCGGCTGGGCCCGCCGATGCGCGATCGCGCGTCAGAGGGGTGGCGCGCGATCGCGAAGTGAACAGCGGGCGGGCGCGCCCGCCCTCATCGCAGAAGACGCAGGTTGCGCTCCATACCCCTGATGGGTATGATGCAGATACCCCACCCGGGTAGATGCACGAAAGGAACGGTCCTCCATGAGCACGACCAGCACCTACACCGTCACCGGCATGACCTGCGGGCACTGCGTGCGCTCCGTGACCGAGGAGGTCGGCAGGATCGAGGGCGTGACGAGGGTCGACGTCGACCTGGCGTCCGGCCGCGTGACGGTGGAGTCCGAGGTCCCGGTGGACGACACCGCCTTCGCCGCCGCCGTCGACGAGGCCGGGTACGAGGTCGCGCCGTGAACCCCGGGGCCAAGCTGGGTGCCTACACTTTGCTGCTCGTCGCCGTGCTCGGCGGCGGGGCGGCCCTCGGCACCGCGGCCGGCCCCATCGGCATCTCCGGCGACGCCGGCGACTCCCATGCCTCGAGCCGCCACGCCGAGGACCCCGACGCCGTCCTGGGCGGCGAGCTGGCCGCCGGGGGACTGATGGTGTCGCAGGACGGGTACACGCTGGTCCCCGAGGACCGGCTGGCCGACCACGGCGAGTTCGCCTTCGAGGTCGTCGGCCCCGACGGTGAGCCCGTCGAGTCGTACGACCGGCTCCACGACCGCGAGCTGCACCTGATCGTCGCCTCGCGGGACCTCACCCGCTTCGCCCACCTCCACCCCGGGCGCGACGCCGCCGGCCGCTGGGCCGTCGACCTGCCGGCGCTGGTCCCCGGCCCCTACCGCGCCTTCGCCGACTTCCGGCCCTCCGGTGCCGGCCAGCTCACGCTCGGCGTCGACCTCGTCGCACCGGGCCCCGGGCCGATCGCGGCGCCGCCGGGGCTCGCAGCCAGCCGCACCGACGTGGTCGACGGCTACGAGGTCACGCTCGAGGGCGACGTCGCCGCCGGCGAGGAGGCCGGCGTCACGGTCGCCGTCCGCCGCGACGGCCGGGTCGTCACGACCGAGCCCTACCTGGGAGCCGCCGGCCATCTGGTGGCCCTGCGCGACGGCGACCTCGCCTACCTGCACGTCCACCCGCTCGACGACGAGCCGAACGGGCCCGTCGCCTTCGCCGTGGAGGTCCCCTCCCCGGGCACCTACGCGCTGTTCTTCGACTTCCTCGTCGACGGCACCGTCCGCACCGCCCGCTTCGTCGCCCAGGCAGGCAGCCCGTGACCACCGAGACCGACACCACCACCTCCGCGCCGGCCACCAGCGTCGACCTCCTCATCGGCGGGATGACGTGCGCGTCGTGCGCCGCCCGCATCGAGAAGCGGCTCAACAAGCTGGACGGCGTCACCGCCACCGTCAACTACGCGACCGAGCAGGCCAGGGTCGCCGTGCCCGACGGCGTGACGGCCGACGACCTCATCGCCCAGGTCGAGGCCGCCGGCTACACCGCCCGCCTGCCCCGGCCACCGGCGCGGCCGGCAGCCGCCGACGGCGGGGCGAGCGACGCGACCACGGCCGAGCGAGGGGCGGAGGGCGACGAGACGGCGCCGCTGCGCCGGCGCCTGCTGACCTCCCTCGTCCTGACCGTGCCCGTCATCGCCATGGCCATGGTGCCCGCCCTCCAGTTCGACGGGTGGCAGTGGATCTCGCTGACCCTCGCCGCCCCCGTCGTCACGTGGGGGGCGCTGCCGTTCCACCGGGCCGCCTGGGTCAACCTGCGCCACGCGGCGGCCACCATGGACACGCTCATCTCCGTCGGCGTGCTGGCCGCCTTCGGGTGGTCCCTGTACGCCCTGCTGTGGGGCACCGCCGGCGAGATCGGCATGACCCACGGGTTCTCGTGGACGGCCGACCGGGGCGACGGCGCCGGGCAGATCTACCTCGAGGTCGCCGCCGGCGTCACCCTGTTCATCCTGGCCGGCCGCTACTTCGAGGCCCGGGCCAAGCGCCGGTCCGGCGCCGCCCTGCGCGCCCTGCTGGAGCTGGGCGCCAAGGACGTGGCCGTCCTGCGGGACGGCGTCGAGACCCGCATCCCCGTCGAGCAGCTGTTGGTGGGCGACCGCTTCGTCGTCCGTCCCGGTGAGAAGGTGGCCACCGACGGCCAGGTGGAGGAGGGCACGTCGGCCATCGACGCCTCGCTGCTCACCGGCGAGAGCCTCCCGGTGGAGGTCGCCCCCGGCGACTCCGTCACCGGCGGGACGGTCAACGCCGGCGGCCGCCTGGTGGTGCGGGCCACCCGGGTCGGCGCCGACACGGCGCTGGCGCACATCGCCCGCCTGGTGCAGGACGCCCAGGCCGGCAAGGCCGCCGTGCAGCGCCTGGCCGACCGGGTGTCGGCCGTCTTCGTGCCCATCGTGATCGCCCTGTCCGTCGCCACCCTCGGCTTCTGGCTCACGGCCGCTGCCGACGACCCCGCCACCGTCGCCTTCACCGCCGCCGTGGCCGTGCTCATCATCGCCTGCCCGTGCGCCCTCGGGCTGGCCACGCCCACCGCCCTCATGGTGGGGACGGGCCGCGGCGCCCAGCTGGGCATCCTCATCAAGGGGCCCGAGGTGCTGGAGAGCACCCGCCGGGTCGACACCATCGTCCTCGACAAGACCGGCACCGTAACCACCGGCCGCATGGCCCTGGTGGACGTGGTCACCTCCGACGGCACCACCACCGAGGAGGCGCTGCGCCTGGCCGGGTCGCTGGAGGACGCCAGCGAGCACCCCATCGCCCGGGCCATCGCCGCCGGTGCCCGGGCCCGGGGCGTGGAGCTCGACTCGGTGGAGTCGTTCGCCAGCACGCAGGGACTCGGCGTCGAGGGCGTCGTGGACGGCCACGCCGTGGTCGCCGGCCGCCGGCGGTTCCTGGCCGACCGCGCCATCGGGGTGCCCGACGAGCTCCGGGCCGCCGGCGACGCCGCCGAGGCGGAGGGCCGTACGCCGGTGCTCGTCGCCTGGGACGGGGAGGCCCCGGCCGTTCTCGTCGTGTCCGACACGGTCAAGGAGACGTCGGCCGAGGCGGTCGCCATGCTCCGCCAGCTGGGCCTGCGGCCCGTCCTGCTCACCGGCGACAACGAGCGGGCCGCCCGTGCCGTCGCCGGCGAGGTCGGGATCGACGAGGTCATCGCCGACGTGCTCCCCGAGGAGAAGGTCGACGTCGTGCGCCGCCTTCAGGCCGAGGGCCGGGTCGTCGCCATGGTCGGCGACGGAGTCAACGACGCCGCTGCGCTCGCGCAGGCCGACCTCGGCCTGGCCATGGGCACCGGCACCGACGCCGCCATCGAGGCCAGCGACCTCACCCTCGTCCGGGGCGACCTGCGATCGGCGGCCGACGCCATCCGCCTGTCCCGCCGCACGCTCGCCACGATCAAGGGCAACCTGTTCTGGGCGTTCGCCTACAACGTGGCCGCCCTCCCGCTCGCCGCCGCCGGCCTGCTCAACCCGATGATCGCCGGCGCCGCCATGGCGTTCTCCAGCTTCTTCGTCGTTTCCAACAGCCTGCGTCTCCGGAGGTTCAAGGCCCGATGAGCTCTACCCGCGGCTACACCATGAAGAAGGACGACTACGCCAAGCGCCTCAGTCGGATCGAGGGCCAGGTGCGGGGGATCCGGCGCATGATCGACGAGGACACGTACTGCATCGACGTCCTGACGCAGGTGAGCGCGGTGACCAAGGCCCTCCAGGCGGTCGCCATCGGCCTGCTCGACGAGCACGTCCGGCACTGCGTGAGGAACGCCGTGGCCGACGGCGACGAAGTGGCGCTCGACACGATGATCACCGAGGCGACGCGGGCGGTGGAACGGCTGGTCAAGGCGTAACCACCGGCCTCGCTGCGCCGGGCGCCACCCCCGGCAAAGGAGGCGAACACGAACACCTGGACATGTCGCCCGTCGTCGCCTATGAACGGGGACGTGACGGCGAACTCGGGGGGGCACCGCCTGGGCGTCGCGCTCTCGGGCGGCGGGCACCGGGCCACGGTGTGGGGCTGGGGCACGCTGCTGGCGCTGGCCGACGCAGGGCTCAACCGCCAGGTCGTGTCCATCGCGTCCGTCTCCGGGGGCTCCATCGCCAACGGCGTGGTGGCCAACGCCGGCGACTACACCACCATGGCGCCCGGCGAGGTCGAGGACGCCATCCGGGATGGAATGCGGGTGGCGGCCCACGACGGCCTGTTCTTCTTCGGCCCCGCCACCAACGGCTACCTGCGCCGGTTCCTGGTGTCGGCCGGCCTGGCGGTGGGCGCCGTCGTGTCGCTGGTTATCGCGCTGGTCGGCGCCGGCCGCCGGTGGCCGCTGCCGTGGTGGCTGCTCACGGGGCCCGTGCTGGCCGCCCTCGTGTGGGCCGCCGCTCTGCGCAGGAAGCCTGCCTCGCCGCCGTTGCTGCCGGGAGCCATGCAGGCGGCGCTCCTCGGCGCCGTCGTGGCCGGGGGCTCGCTGGCCGTCGCCTACCTCGCCCTGACCACCTCGTCGGGCGGCGCCGCCCTCGCCGCCGCCGTGGCTGCCGTCGCTGCGGTCACGGCGCTCCTGGTGTGGGCGCTGCTGCGGGTGTTCGGGCGACGCAGCGCGGTGGTCGACGAGGCGCTCGGCCGCACGCTGCTGGCCCGGGAGGGACGGCCGGCGCTGCTGGCCGAGGTCGACCGGACCGTCCACCACGTGTTCTGCGCCACCGAGATCCAGTCCGGCGACCACGTCTACCTCACCCCCCGCCTGGTGTACTCGTACCGCGCCGGGCGGGGGACGCCGGGCCGGCTCCCGCTGTCCACCGCCGTGCAGTCCTCGGCCTGCCTGCCGGGGGCGTTCGTGCCGAGAGATCTGGCGACCGGGCCGTTCGCCATGACCCGTCCGTGGCACGTCGGCGGCGACGAGCCGCCGGGTGTCCCTCCCCGCCTGGTCGTCAACGACGGCGGCGTCTACGACAACATGGCCGACCAGTGGGAGCAGGGCTACGACGGCCGCGCCGAGCGCCTCTCCGGACTCGTCGACCTCCAGCCCCGCGCCGACGTCCTGCTCGTGGCCAACGCCAGCAAGGCGATGTCGTGGTCGCCGCTGGCCCGCGGGAGCCGGGTCGCCGCCGAGGTGCAGAGCCTCACCCGCACCGTCGACATCCTCTACGACGTGTCGACCAGCCACCGCCGCCAGGCCCTCGTCGACCGCTTCCGGGCCGACGGGAGGCTCAACGGCGCTCTCGTCCACATCGCCCAGTCGCCGTTCAACGTCCCCCGGGCGTTCTCGAAGGTCGGGGACGACGACCAGCGGCGGCGGGCCCGGGAGGCGCTCGACCTCCTGGAACGACTCGAGGCCGATCCCCAGGCGTGGGCCCGGCGGGCTCGGGCGGACGCCGGGGTGAAGACGACGCTGGCCGCGCTGACGGCGCCGGTCGCCGCCGACCTGCTCGAGCACGCCTACCTCCTGACCCGGGTGAATGCGTACGTCGTGCTCGGGCTCGGGGACCTGCCCGACGACCTCGCCCCGTTCCGCCGGGCGCGCTTCGAGGCGCTGACCTGACGTGGAGGCCGGCTCGGTCGACCTCCGGGCGCTGCTGTTCGGCCACGGCGCCTACGAGCGCTACGGCGCGCCCGAGCCCACCCTCCTCCCCTACCTGGCCGCCATGGTCCACGAGGAGCACCGCCACCGGGTGTGGGCCGTCGCCCAGGTGTTCGGCCTGTCGGGATCGACCGCCCCGCCGTGGCCGCCGCTGTGGCAGGCGGTGGTCGCCGTCGCCCCCATGCCGGCGGGGACCGAGCCGACCTGGCCGACGTACCCCTTCTCGATCGGGGCCACCGAGCTCCCGACCCTGCCGCCGGACGTGCGGCGGGCCCGGGCGGACGAGCTGGCCGACGAGCTCGACCGGTACTCGGGCGGCCCGTGGTACGTGGCGCTGGCGGTCTCCCGCCTCGCCCCGTTCGCGTCACCGGGCCGGTCGTGGCCGGTCACCGGCGAGCCGCTGTGGGACGACCTGATCGCCCGCCTGGCCACCTCGGTGTGGCCGGACGAACCCTTCGGCGACGTCCTCCGGGCCCACCCCTTCGCCGCCGACCTGCTCGGCGTGCACGGCCGCCACGAGACGGCGGTGGCCGCCGCCGACGTCATCCTCGACCGCTGGGGCGGGTCGGTGCAGGCGGCGGCGCCGCCGGAGCCGCAGCCCGCCACCGCCGAGCCGCAGCGGGAACCGGTCGAGCCGGTCACGTCGGAGCCCCCGCCGGCCACGTCGGAGCCCCCGCCCTTCGCCGTACCGCTCCCCGAACCGCGCGGCGCCGAGCCACCACCGGCCGCCGGTCCACGGCCCCGTCCGTCCCGCCGTCCGCCGTCGCGATGCCCGAGGACGTCGACCGCATCC